>CAIRCP010000038.1 GCA_903877095.1 uncultured Actinomycetes bacterium
ACCTGCCACCACGCTTACCCGCATCGGAGGGCATTACCGATTCGACAGCCGCCCAGAACTCATCAGAAATCACACCCATACGTGTCACCGCGAAATCGTCGCTGTTCAACACCTTTCAATTCGGGAGACACGCCCTAGTCCGACGACCGATGCGGAGCGCAGCGACGAGGAGGAGTCGGATAATCGGGACTGGGCTGACGGTCGGTTCCGGATCGCGATGAAGGGTCACCATGAAGACACCGTCGAGGCTGCTGGTCTCTCTTCTTTCTGCGACGGCGGCGCTGGCGCTGGCCGCGACACCGTCGGCTGTCGGGTCGCCGAGTGGCATCGACGCCACCATCACGGCCGCCGATCCGGCCCCTTTGCGGCTCGGCGGGGATCCGCTTGCTTTCACCGTCACACTGACCAACACCTCGCCCGCCGACATCCCGGGGGTGGGGCTGGTGGTCTCGATGGGCCACTGCTCCTGCGAGCCGTCCGGCGCCCGGATGATGCCGGCCGGCTCGATGAGCATGCTCGAACCGGTCACCAAGGCATGGGTCTCAGTGCCATACGTCCGGGAGGGCACCGGCACCGACTACCTGAGCCAGACCGTCGTACCGCCCTTCGTGCTCAAGCAGGGCGCTACCGAGACCTATCAGTTCCAGGTACGACTTGACCCGAATCCGGCTATCACCGCGGGCGTCGGAACCGTCGATGTGACGGTCCCGACGCCGGCCGAATCCGGCACGACCGCAATGCTTCCCATCTCCGTCGAGCCGTAGGCCGGTCAGCGTGCCCTTCGTCGATTTCAAAGCGAAGACGCCGCTGATCGGGATGGCCATGGTCTTTCTGGCCATGGCTCCGGCTACACCGGACCATTCCCGGTGATCGCCAACCCCCCGCCGCCCCTTCTATAGTCAGCGCGGAGGAGGCCCCGATGAGCAAAGGCCGTTCACTGGCCTTGGTGACGCTGGCCTACCTGTTCGCCCTCGCGGTGGCCGCGCTCTGGCTGGGGTGGGGTCCGGGGACTCAGCGGCTGTGGCTGGACACCCTGATCGCCGATGTGCTGGCCACGCTGGTGATCTTCGTCTTCAGCCGGGTCTACCGGAACTCCAGTTTCTACGACGCCTACTGGAGCGTCGTTCCGCCGCTGTTACTGCTGTATTGGTGGTGGCAGGGCCCGATCGGCGTGACCGGCCCGGCTGCGCTGCGCTGCTGGCTGATGGCGGTCGTCGTCGGCTACTGGGCGGTGCGGCTGACGGGGAACTGGGCGTACGGGTTTCCCGGTCTGCATCACGAGGATTGGCGCTACCCGCTGCTGCGTGACGGCGCCGGCCGGTTCGCCGGCGTGGTCGACCTGTTCGGCATCCACCTCTTCCCGACGCTGCAGGTGTTCGTCGCCATGCTGCCGGTGTACGTCGCCGCCACCCGGCCCGGCGCCGGTTGGACGTGGCTGGCCTGGCTGGCCTTCGCCGTCGGCGTCGCCGCGGTCACCCTTGAGTTGGCGGCCGATGTCCAGATGCATCGCTTCGTCGCCGCCCGCAAGGCCGGCACGCAGACCGCCACCGTGATGGACCGGGGCCTGTGGTCGTGGTCGCGCCATCCCAACTACTTCGGCGAGATCGGGTTCTGGTTCGCCATGGCGCTGTTCGGGGTCTCGGCCGCCCCCCGCGACGCCTGGTGGTTGTTCGTGGGCGTCGCGGTGATGCTGGCGATGTTCCTGGGCGCCAGCATCCCGATGATGGAGAAGCGTTCCCTGCAGCGCCGCCCGGCCTATCAGAGCGTCATCGACCGGGTGCCGCGCCTGGTGCCGCGCCCGCCCCGCAAGGCCCATCGATGACCCGCCGCCGGGTCGTGGTCGCCGGCCTCGGTGACAGCGGGTTGCTGACCGCTATCCGGCTCGCCGGATCCGCCGAGGTGGTCGGGATCTCGGCCCAGCCGGCTCTGGTCAGCGGCCAGGAACTCGGGATGCGGCTGGCCCGCCCGCAGGAGTGGGCGCGCGACTACCTGGTGCCCTTCGACCGCTACCGGACCCTGGACGGGGTGCGGATCGTGCAGGCGTCGCTCACCGGGGTCGATCTCGCGGCCCGGTGCGTCTACGGTTGGCGGCCCGACGGCCTGCAGATCGCCGAAACCTATGACTCCCTGGTGATTTCGACCGGGGTGCGCAACGGCTTCTGGCGCCGCGCCGCGCTGCAGTCGCCCGCGGACGTCCGCGCCGGCCTGACCGCTGCCCACGAGCAGCTTGCCGAGGCCGGCTCGATCATGGTGATCGGCGGGGGCGCGGCGGCGGTCAGCGCGGCGGCCAACCTTGCCGCGGAGTTCCCCGCGACCGCCGTCGACCTCTACTTCCCGCAGGACCGCCCACTACGCGACCATCACCCGCGCACCTGGGACCATCTGCGGCGCAGGCTCATTCGGCTCGGTGTGGGACTGCACTCCGGCCGCCGCGCCGAGGTGCCCGACGGCTTCGACTGCGACGCCATCACCACCGGGGAGGTCCGGTGGAGCACCGGGCAGCCACCCGCGCGGGCCGACGCGGTGCTGTGGGCGATCGGGCAGGTGCGGCCGAACACCGAGTGGCTGCCGCGCGACCTGCTGGACCGGGACGGGTTCGTCGTCGTCACCCCTGAACTTCGCGTGCCGGGCCACCGCGGGGTCTTCGCGATCGGCGACGTCGCCGCGACCGACCCGCTGCGGTCGTCGGCGCGCAACCGCGCCGATTCGTTACTCGCCCACAACATCCTGGCCGAACCGGAGGGCCGGCCGCTGAAGTCCTACCGTGCCCCGCGGCACCGCTGGGGATCGGTGATCGGCGTCCAAGCCGACGGTGTGGAGGTGTTCGCACCCAACGGCCGGCCGTTCCGGATTTCGGCCTGGCCGGTGCGACGGGTGCTTATGCCGTGGATCGTCCGGCGCGGCATCTACCGGGGGGTGCGCTCCAACCAGCCCCTCGGACAATCAGGCCGGCCGGGCACACTGGGCTGATGGATCCGGTTGCCGCCCTGCGGCAGATCGCCTTCTACAAGGACCGCGCCGGTGACGACGTCCGGCGGGTGATGGCGTACCGCAAGGCCGCCGAGGTCATCGCCAAACTCGACGCTGAAACCCGCGACCGCCTCGGGCACACCGAGAACTGGCGCTCCCTGCCCGGTATCGGGCCCAAGACGGCCACGGTCATCGCGCAGGCCTGGTCGGGCCGGGAGCCGGACGCCCTCATCGAATTACGCGGGGCGGCAGAAGATTTCGGTGGCGGGACCATCCGCGAATCGCTACGAGGCGACCTGCACTGCCACTCGAACTGGTCGGACGGCGCCGCGCCGATCGAGGAGATGGCGGCGACGGCCGCCACGCTCGGTCACGACTATCTCGCGCTCACCGACCATTCACCCCGGCTGACGATCGCCAACGGTCTTTCCGCCGACCGGCTGCGCCGGCAACTGGACGTGATCGACGAACTGCGCGAACGGGTGGCGCCGCTGCGGATCCTCACCGGCATCGAGGTGGACATCCTTGAGGACGGCACCCTCGACCAACGGCCCGAACTGCTGGACCGGCTCGACATCGTGGTCGCCAGCGTGCACTCCAAGCTGGCGATGGATGCCCCCGCGATGACACGCCGGATGATCCGGGCGGTGTCCGACGGGCGCGTCACCGTGCTGGGCCACTGCACTGGCCGGCTGGTGACGGGCGCCCGCGGCCTGCGCAGGGAATCAACCTTCGACGCCGAAGCCGTGTTCACCGCATGCCGGGACAACAACACCGCCGTGGAGATCAACTCTCGGCCGGAACGCCGAGACCCGCCCACCAGGCTGCTCCACCTGGCCGCCGACATCGGGTGCGCGTTCGCCGTCGACTCCGACGCGCACGCCCCCGGCCAACTGGACTTCCTGGGCTACGGCGCGCAGTGGGCGCTCGACGCCGGTATCCCTGCCGACCGGGTGATCAACACCTGGCCGGCCGAACGCCTGCTGGCCTGGCCGTCCGCCTCCTGACCGGCCGGCCGCCTACTGCGGCGGCGGTGGCGGCGGCGGAAGGATCTCCGGCGCGGGTGGCGGCGGCGGCGGAGCTTCCGGCGCCGGGGGTGGCGGCGGCGGGAAGAACTCCGGCGCGGGGGGCGGCGGTGGGGGCGGAGCCTCCGGTGGCGGTGGCGGTGGCGGTGGCGGTGGCGGTGGCGGTGGGGGCGGCGGCCCCGGAACCGTGATCGGCGGCAGCCCTGGGATCTGGATGATGTTCACGTCCGGCCCCGGCGGGGGTGGCGGTGGCGGGGCCTCCGGCGCGGGCGGGGGCGGCGGCGGATTGAACCCGCCGTTGTACGGCTCGCTGTAGGAGGGCTCGCGGCGGGACGGCGAGTCGTAGTTGTCGTTGTAGTTGTTGTTGTAGCCCGGGTTGTAGACCGGCGGTGGTGGCAGGTAGACCGGTGGGGGCGGCGGAGCGTAGCCGGTGCTGGTGTTGATCGTGATGATCGAACCGGGCTGCACCTGACCGTTCGGGAACGTGCCGACCACGGAGTCCTTGGCCGCCGTGTTGTCCACCGGCGCGGGCTGGTCGGCCACCTGGAATCCGGCGGCGACGATCTTCTTCTTGGCGGCGTCGAACTTCAGGCCGTAGACGTCCGGGACGGCGACGGGCGGGGCGCCGTTGAGGTAGCGCGGATCGGTCGGCGGCAACGTCACCGGCCCGAAACTATTGGCCAGCGGGCTCATCGCCTGGAACCACGTCTGCGCGGGAGATGTTCCGCCGTAGAGGTTTCCCTCGCCGCCGCACTTGCGTAGCGGGAAGGCGCACAACGCGCCCGGTTTGGGTGAGTCGTCGAAAACGTAAACGGCCGCGGCGAGTTGATTCGTGTAGCCGAGGAACGCCGACGAGCGGTGCGACTCCGTCGTACCGGTCTTGCCGGCCATCGGCAGCCCCCAGCCCACCGACCCGGCTGCAGCGGCCGCGGTGCCCATCGTGGTGTCCTTGGACAGGGCGTTGGTCAGCGTGTTCGCCAGGCCTTCGGGTACCACCTGCTCGCACTTAGGGGTGGGAACCGCGACGTCCTTGCCGTTGCGGTCGACGACCTTGTCGATCGGGCTCGGTGGGCACCACATCCCGCCGGAGGCCAACGTCGCGGCGACGTTGGAGAGTTCCAGCGCGTTGACCTCGAACGGGCCCAGCGTGAACGAGCCGATGTTCTCCCGCTTGATGTAGTCGGCGAGACTCTCGTCGCTCTTGGGTACGTAGTCCCGGGCAGTCCCGGGTTCGGCGTAGGAGCGCAGCCCGAGCCGCACCGCCATGTCGACGGTCCGGCCCACGCCGACCTGCTGAATGAGCTTGGCGAAGGCGGTGTTGGGCGACAACGCCAGGGCGTCGGTCATGCTCAGCGGGCTGCGGTAGCCGGCCGCGTTCTTCACGCACCAGGTCTTGGGCGGGCAACCCGGGGTGCCGCTGTCGCCCAGATCCTTGCCCGCGAAGTACGGTGGCACGTCCAGCAGGGCGTTGGTGCCCATGCCCATGTCGAGGGCGGCCGCGCTGGTGAAGATCTTGAACACCGACCCGCCCCCGTCGCCGACCAGTGAATACGGCTGCGGCTGGACGGTCTGGCCCTCTTCCAGCTTGAGTCCGTAGCCGCGGTTGTCGCCGATCGCCAGCACCCGATGGGAGTCCTTACCGGGCCGGATCACGGTCATCACGTTGGCAACGCTGTCCAGCGTCGGCGGGGCCACCGCGTTGATGGCGTCCTTCACGCTGGTCTGGACCACCGGGTCCAGGGTCGTCTTGATGAGGTAGCCCTTGCGGGCGACGTCTTCCTTGCTGATCCCGGCCCGGGCCAGGTACTCCAGCACGTAGTCGCAGAAGAAAGCCCGGTCGCCGGCCGCGATGCAGCCCTGCGGCAGGGAGGCGGGCTTCGGCAGCACCCCCAGCGGGGTGTCGCGGGCCGCCCGCAACTCGTCGGCCAGGTTGGGCAGATTCTGGATCATGGTGTCCAGAACGAGGTTGCGCCGGTCCAGGGCGCCCTGGGGATTGGTGTACGGATTGAGCGTCGTCGTCGACTGCACCATGCCGGCGAGCATCGCGGACTGTTGCCAATTGAGCTGCGAGGCGTCGACGCCGAAGTACGTCCGGGCCGCGGACTGGATCCCGTAGGCGCCGTTGCCGAACGGGACCAGGTTGAGGTAGCGGGTCAGGATCTCGGGCTTGGACAGCGTCCTGTCCAGCGCCAGCGCCATCCGGATCTCACGCAGCTTGCGGGCCGGGGTGGTCTCGACTGCCGCCAGACGTTCCGCCTCGGTCTCGGCGTTGACCAGCAGGTTGTAGTTCTTGACGTACTGCTGCTCGATCGTCGACCCGCCGCGGGCGTCGCCGCCTCCCTTGAGGAAACCCGCCAGGCCGGTGAGCGTGCCCTGCAGGTCTACGCCGTTGTGGTCGGCGAACCGCTTGTCCTCGATCGAGACGATGGCCAGCTTCATCGTGTCGGCGATCCGGTCGGTCGGCACTTCCCAGCGGCGCTGGACGTAGAGCCACGCGATCGGCTTGCCGGCCGCATCGACCATCGTCGACACCGTCGGGATCTCGCCGTCGACGATGTCGGCCGAACCCTGCGATACCAGTTCGGACGCATGATTGCTGGCCACCCCGACGCCGCCGACGATCGGGAACAGCAATCCCGCAACGATGACGCCGGCCAGCACGCAGAACAGTGCCAGCCGGCGGACGGTGGGCCGAGTCGGCGGGTACTGGTCCGACATTCCGCTCACCCTAGGCCGAACCGCTCATGCGGTCCAATGCGGGTTGGGCGACGGCAGGTTCACTCGGGCGCGACGACGACGATGCCGTCATCGTCGCTGAAGGCCACCTCCGCCGGACGGAATTCGATCCCGCCGAGGCTGATCACGACGTCCCGTTCGCCGGCGCCGGTCTTGGTGCTCTTGCGCGGGTTGGTGCCCAGCGCTTTGATGCCGATGTCGAGCGTCCGCAGCGTCGCAGCGTCGCGAACGGCCCCATTGACGATCAAGCCCGCCCACCCGTTGGAGCGGCCCAGTTCGGCGATGACGTCACCGACCAGCGCGGTGTGCAGGGAGCCGTCGCCGTCGATCACCAGGACCCGGCCGTCGCCAGGCTCGGACAGCACTGACTTCAGCAGTGCGTTGTCCTGGAAGCACCGGACCGTCGTGATCGGTCCGGCGAACTCGGTTCGGCCGCCGAGCTGGCGGAACTGCAGATCGCAGCTGCGGACGTCCGCTCCGATCTCGTCGACGAGATCAGCGGTGGGACGGAACTCAATCGTCATCGCGCCATCATGCCGCACCGTCAGGACCGTCGGCGCAACCCCCAGGCGAGGGCCCCGGCGACCAGTGCTGCCACGCCAACAATGAACGGCCACAACGGAATACGGTGAGAAGGCGACGCTGCCGCGGTCGGACCGGGGGCGCCGGTGCCAGCCACTCGGACGGTGAACGACCACGCCCCCGACACCACATGCCCGTCATCGGAGGTGACCCGGTAGTTAACGGTGTACCGGCCCGACGGGCCGAGCGGACGCAGAGCCACACTGGCGGTGGCGCCGGCGACGACCGTGTCGCCTTGCGACCACAGGTTGCCGTCCGGTCCGACGACCGTCATGGCGGCGAACGTCGGCTGCAGGTCCTCGTTGAAGGTCGCGGTGACCCGGGCGGGCCCCGCGTCCAACGTCGTGTCGGCAGCGGGGTCGGTGCCGGTCAGGACGGTGTGGGCGGACGCCTGCGGTGCCGTCAGGAGTAAGGCGGCGAGTATCAGCGTGACCAGCCGCAGGCGCACCGGAACCACCTCACAGCACCCCGAGGCGGGTTAGGAGGTCGGCTTCGATGCCGTCGAGCTGTTCGCCGATGGAGGCCTGGGCGGCCCGGCGCCGCGGTCCGGGCATATTCTCGGCCGCCGGTACGGCGGCGGACAACGCCGCCAGCCGATCCTTGGTCGCTGCCACGAACCGCCGGGTCTCGGCGTCATCGGGACGACGTTCGGCGACCAGTTGCACCGAATGGTCGGCGCCGGCGATGCGGGACGACAGCCGTCCGCCCGCACCCGAGAACTGGCCCAACTGCGTCAGCGGAACACCCAGCCGATCGGCCCGGCGCTCATCGATCACGCCCCGGGCCGCGATCGCCGCCCGGTAGGCAACGGGTACGACGACGGGGGCCAGCAGCCGTGACGCGGTCAGCGTGCGCCGGATCCGCCCCGGCGCCAGCAACTTCCCTTCCCGGGCCGCACGCAGCTTCGTCTCGGCCACTTTGACGGCCGCCTTGTCGCTGTCGCGCTGCGCCCGGGCCTGGGTCTTGACGGCCTTCTTGCCGGTCCGTTCCGCCGACTTGATCCGCTTGCCCTCGTTCTTGGCGGCCAGCTTGGCCTCCAACTTGGCCTTGGCCTTGATGGCGCGAGCTTCCGCGCGCCTGGTCGCGCGGCTCTTGCGCTTGGTGAACAGGCCCATCGCAGCATGCCTTTCGGTGAGGGTGCGGACGGTCGGTCAGGCGTGTTTCGCCCACCGTGGCTAAACCCTATCGCCCGCGCCAAGCGGTGATTGCGCGACCTGCGGATATGCCACAATTAAGGGTCTTCCGCAAACCCGCGCCCGCCGGGCGCCCGTTGTAGTCGAGGGAATTCTTCGTGGACCGGTCGGGACGACGCGCCACGGTGGTCGTGTGGGCGATCACCGTGATGTTTGGTGCCGCCGCCACGACCGCGGCCGCTCCCGCCGCGGCTGACGACTCAGCGACCGTCAGTGACGCGCCCGCGGATCGTGATCAGCATCGGACACCCGGCCGCGTCCCCACGTCCGTACCGGCACACGACGGGTTGCCCGGAGCCAGGGGCACAGGCAACTACGCGGTGACACCCGCCCCGACTCCGCAGCCGTGCCCGTGGCCGTGGCCGTGGCCCTGGCCCACACCGTTTTCACCGGTGGCACCGGTCCGGCCGATCAACTCCGGCGGAGGGCTCCAGATCGAATCGCCGGAACCCGAACCGGGAACTCCGGTGTCGAAGCTCGGGAACGGACGAATGCCCGCGAGCGACGATCCCGACGCCGCTGACCTCGCCCTTCCGCCGGCGGAACTGGTCCTCAACGCGGCGGGCGGTGCCCCTGACGCAGTGGCTGCGCCCGCCCCCGATGCGCGGATCCTGGATGTCCCGACGACGCCGCCGCCGGCCGCACCGGCCGCGAATCCACCGGGCTTCACCCCGCCGGCCGGTCCTCTGGCCCCTGGCCCGGCGGGTCTCAGCCCGCCGCCGGATCGGCTATCCGGCCCGTTGGAGACCCCGTCCGGGGCGGTTGCGCCCGCTCTGCAGCCGCCGCAGCTCGGCTATCCCGTCGAGTTGCGTACCGACGATCTTGGCCGGATCGCCTCCACGGCCCTGCCCGGCTTGGCTGCTCTGGTGGGGATGACGCTTCTCGGCGGTGTGATCGGCTACCGACAGGCCCGCGCCGGATACCTGCTGCGGGCCGCCGGAGCGGGCCGGTTCCTGCAGTGAGTGCCGACCGGCAGGTGACCAGGGCCGTTAACGGAGTCCTGGCGTTGGCGCCCCGCCGTGGGGAGGTCTCGTTGTCACGACTGGTGTCCGCCGTCGGCGACCATCGGGGCCGCCGCATCGACGTCAGCACCACCGAACTGCCGGCTGGGGTGTCCGGTCAGTGGCGCCAGTACGCCGACCACGACGAATTCATGATCCAGGACGGACTGCCGACCGTCGACCGCACGCTGGCGCACGAACTGGGCCACCTCGTGTTGGGCCACGATGGCATCCCGGTCACCGAGGCGGCCCGGGAGTCGACCGAACTTGTCAGCGATGACCTGATCAGCTACATGCTCAATCAGCGCACCGGCTGTATGGGGCCGGGCGGCGAGGATGTCGAGCAGCAGGCCGAGGACTTCGCCGCCCTTCTTCTGTACCGGCTCGGGCGGCTGCGCTGCGACCGATCGTCGATCGTGCAGGTTCGCCTCGGTGAGGCGTTTGGTTGACCGTCTGGATCATCGCCGGTCTGCTGGGGATGGCGACCGGGCTGCGGATCGGCTGGGCGCTGGTCAATCAGCAATCGGTGGTGAGCAGCGCGATGATCGTGGCGCTGGGCAACCTCGCCGCGGTGGCCGCGCTGAACTGGCCGCCGCTGACCCTGCTGGTGGACACGGCCCTGCACTGGCCGAACATCTCCGTGGGCTTGAGTCAGATGGCTCTGGTCGCCTCGGCGGCCGGCAGCTTCGTGATGATCACCTCGGTGGCCTCCACCCGCTCCCCTGAGGTCACCCGCCGCTGGGCTGTCGCGCAATATGCGGTGGCGGCGGTGATCGCCGCGGTGACACTGGTGTTCTTTCTCAACGACGGCCGTGGCGCGGAGATGTCGACGCGGGAGTACCTGAAACGCAATATCGGACTGTCCGGCCAGGTGTTCGACTGGCTCGTGCCGCTGCTGTACGTGCTGCTGGTGCTCAGCGTGGTGGCCTGGGTAGGCATGCGACTGTCCAATGCGAGCCGTCGCGGCCGTGCCCTGCTGATATTCACTGCGGGGATCGCGCTGCTGGTCGCGGCGAGTGCGTTCTTCGTCGGCCGGGCGCTCGGCGGCACCCGCTTTGCCGGCGTCGGTACCGCCGTCACCCTGGTGCTGTGCGCCATGGGCATCGTCGCGGCCGGCGCGCTGCTGCCGGCGCTGGAGGACTGGGTGGGTGCGCGCCGGGATCTGCGGCGCATCGCGGCGTTGCGCGCCGAGATGGGGCGTCGCCACCCCGATATCGGCATCGGTGTGCGGCCGCGGGGTCCGCTGGTGTTCCGAGTCGCCGAGCAGCTTTCCCTGATTTCGGATGCCCTATATCTGGAGGGTTCTCGTGCGGCCCAACACCCGGATCAGTCCGAACCGCCGACGGCCCTCACCATCGCCGACCAGGCGCGTGTGGTCGCGCAATGGATTGCCGCCGGACCCCACGAGGTGGGTGATGCCTTCCCCGGCCGCAGTTGGTTGCGTCAGCCGCCAGACTGTCCGGACCGCGACTGGATTCTCGAGATCGCCGACCAGTACCGGCAGCTGACCGGGGGGACGGCTAACTAGCCGTCGAGGTGCTCCTCGCGGCGCAGCTCATCGACCTTGTTGACGACGTCTTGCTGAGCCTGCGGAGACAACCCGACCGTGCGCGCGGCGATCCGCCGGACGCCCTCGTCGCGCATGTTCGCCAGCCAAGTCAATTCTTTGTCCAACTTCTCGTAGTACTCGTCGTCGGTGAAGTACTCCGGCTTGATCCGGAAGAAGTTGGCAAGCGCCGTCAGGGTGGCCGACGACGGATTCGTGCGGTTGCCGGAGCGCAACTGGGACAGATACGGCGCCGACATGGTGATGCCCTCGGCCTTGAGCGCGGCGATGACTTCTGCAGAGGTGTGCGGTCCGCGACCCGGCGGATAGACCGTATCGAAGAGGCGGTTGAGTCGCGCGGCAAAAGTTGTGCCCATGTGATGACCTCCAGTGGCGATATCGGAGCCTGTATTACCCTCGTCGTATTTGCTGCTTAGAGTACAACATTGCGGTCGAAACAACCAACTGCAAACGTCTGGGCGAGCCGGAGCAATCGGCAGCGCCGACAGTCGGCAAACAGGCGACGATAGCGGACACGGGGCCCTTGCGCTCGGTTTTTCGACGTAATAAGCCTCTAACTTGGCCGTTGTTCGATTTCCCGAAATTAGCGCGGCGTATGGCGTTGCCCAACGCGGGTGATCTCAAATTTCATGGCCGGCAACCAGCCGTCACGAAATGGTGATAAAGCCGATGGTTTGCTGGAAAGATTCAGGGAATACTCAGCCGCAACACAGGTTTGCATGGCTGAGCGCGAGAGTTTTGAGGGGATCCGCCGGGGACACCGGTATCGGTCTGTGCGCCGGTATCCCGCGTCCGCCTGTGCGCCGGTATCCCGGCGGTGGCCTTATGCGGCCAGCAGCATCGCCAGGATGGCGGTATCGGGGTGGCTGATCGGATCGACGCCGACGCGGCTCACCATATTGGTGATGGTCCCGTCGGCTTCGGCCTCCACCCAGGCCGCGCGGTGATCCAACCCAAGATGCGGGAGTCCCGGAAGCAGGACGCAACCGGACGCCGCCCCTGAGCACTCGGGAAGTGAGGGTGTGGTTTCCGAGGGCGGGTGCAGCATCATCAGGGCCGGGGGTTGCTTACCGGCGAAATGGCCCGGCGCGACCGCCGACGCGCCCACCACCGTCCCCTCCGCGAGGACGAGTCCGACGGTTCCGGGTTGCGGCTGATCGGGCAGTTCCTCCCGGACACCGAAAATGGTCGTAGTGGCGAGCAGGCCGGGCAGGGAGGCCACTCGGACGGCCATGGTCAGCAGCTGGGCCCACTCCTTGGTGGAGTCCGGCCAGCGCCCGTACACCACGAAGCCCTTCAATGAGCCTCGAGAGTGGAATGGTGCGATCTCCACCGCTCGACCTGAATTGCGATCCATTTCGCCTCCGCGACACCTCGAGCATCCAGAGCGACACGACTGCGGGTCGGTTCGCAACAGCATGGGTTACATCGCCGCTGGCACGCAATAGGACGCGAGTGCTAAAAAACGCCCCGGCGGGCGACGCGGGGAACAAACGCCCGGCGGGCAGGAGCGAAGCGACGCGGGGAACAAACGCCCGGCGGGCAGGAGCGAAGCGACGCGGGGAACAAACGCCCGGCGGGCAGGAGCGAAGCGACGCGGGGAACAAACAGGGCGCCACGCCTGATGCGTGACGCCCCGTCCGTGCAGCGATTTCAGCCGAAGATCAGGCCCTTGGTTTTCGAGGTCGCCGCCGCGTAGCGGTTCTGGACGTCCTCCCAGTTCACAACGTTCCAGAACGCCTTCACGTAGTCCGCCTTGACATTCTTGTACTGCAGATAGAACGCGTGCTCCCACATGTCGACCTGCAACAGCGGGATGATCCCGAGCGGAACGTTCGCCTGCTGGTCGTACAACTGGAAGGTGAGCAGTTTGTCGCCCAGGCTGTCGTATCCCAGCACCGCCCAGCCGGAGCCCTGCAGTCCGTTGGCGGCCGCGGTGAACTGGGCGCGGAACTTATCGAACGACCCGAAGGCGTCGTCGATGGCGGCGGCCAGATCGCCGGTGGGCTTGTCGCCGCCGTTGGGAGAGAGGTTCTTCCACCAGATGGAGTGGTTCACATGGCCACCGAGATGGAAGGCGAGGTTCTTCTCGTTGAGGAAGATCGCGGCATGGTCGTCGTTGGCCCGAGCCTCCTCGAGTTTGGCGACCGCAGCGTTCACGCCGGCGACGTAGGCGGCGTGGTGCTTGCTGTGGTGCAACTCGTTGATCTCCCCGGAGATGTGCGGCTCCAGGGCGCCGTAATCCCAATCCAGGTCAGGCAGGGTGTATTCAGCCACGTGATTCCTTCCGGTATGCGGTCGATAGACAGGCTCGACGGTTGTTCCGCGCGCGACTGTGTGCACGCACCTGCAACATTGCTCTATCGGCAGATTGACCGCAAGAACGGCCACCGATGCCGCGGATGGATTGCTGTGCCCGGCCGGGCGTCAGAACAGCACCATCGCGACGAGCAGTCCCAACAGAACCAGGGCGATGGCGCCGGCCCGGATCGCAGCCACCACATACGACCGATTGCAGGTAGACGAGATCCAGGGCGACATGGGCGCCCGAGGGTGGGAATCGACGGACGGGGCGCCCGTCACAGCTCCGTGACCTGCACGTTCAATGGAATACCCCCACATTTGCCCGGTCTTTGCCCGGTGAAAAATGTCACAACGACGCCGAGGGCGCGATCATAACGCGCAGTGCCGCGAGGTATCAAAGTGGCGACGGCGAGGTAACACCACAGTGACGCCGTGGGGGTGACGCGGCGCGGCCCGCGTCGATGGGCCATTCGGTGCGGCGTGTCGTTCGGCGCGTCGTGCGGAGTCCGGCGGCCGAAGCACGGCAGGGGGATTTCGCTCGCCGGTGTGTCGGCAGGCGCGGTTGCTGCGATCCGAGACCGGCGTGTCATCCACAGTCCGCGACGGGCCATGCGGCCCTTGGTGCGCAATCGCTGCCGGCGGGGGGATGTCGATGTGGATAAACCTGTGGAAACTGTGGATAGTCTCCGCATTGCTGTCCGGCACAGCCAACCAAATTGGCATCGCGTGCCACAATAACCGCTCCTACGGAGTACCTCGCCGGGCTGAGAACCCTCGCTAGGCTGGTCGCGTGATTCAGGTGTGCTCCCAGTGTGGGACGCGATGGAACGTGCGCGACCGGGAGCGGAGGTGGTGCCCACGCTGCCACGGCACCTTGCTCGCGCCGGGCGCCGCCGCACCCGTCGCCCCCCCTGCCGGGTGGCCACCTGTCGAGCGGGCCGCTCAGCCGGCCGCTCGCCCGCCCGCCCAGCCAGCCGCTCACCCGGCCGCTCAGCCGGTGTCGCGGGGGCGGGCATTCCGGTGGATCGCGGTCCGTCCGGGCCCCCCGCCCCCACCGCGCCGCCAACGTCGTCCGCTGGGACCGACTCCGCGCTACCAGGCCATTCCCCGCTGGGGATTGGTCGACCAGATCGCCGTCCCCACCCAGGAGGACGCCCCGCGCAAACACGCGTCGCCCTCGACGGTGCGGACTGTTCTGCTGGTTGCCGGTGGGGTGTTCTTCCTCGCGGCGGCCGCGCACGCACTGCGCTACCTGCTGCTGCTCATCAACCGCACCACGCTGCTGCCGCCGTTCATCGCGATCGGGTCGCTGATCACCGGCATCTTCGTCAGCCTGGCCGCACTCGTCGCCGTCGCCGCCGTCGCGCTGGCGCTGGCATCCTGGCTGATCGGCCGTCGCGCTGAAGCGTTCGCCCGGCACGGCCAGGACGATCCTCGGCCGTCGTGGATGCTGTGGGCCGGCTGCCTGGTCCCGCCGGTCAACTTCTTCTTCGCGCCGCTGTTCGTCATCGAACTCGCCCAGGCCGAACGGTGCCGGGAGCGGCAGAACGGTCCCGTTCTCAGGTGGGCGATCGCCTGGATGGTCGCCGCGCTGATCTGCGGTTGGGCCACCTGGACGGGTCTGCGGGCGGTGGAACCCCAGGCCGTCGCCGACAACACGGTCACGATGGTGATCGCATACCTCGCCGGGCTCGCCGTGCTCGTCCTGGTGTGGCGGGTGCTTACCGGGTTCATCGGCTCCGTGACCATCGCGGCCCGGCCGACACACCGCTGGGTCGTGGTCGCCTCCGATGCCGTCGTGCCGCCGCCCGACCTTGCCGAGACCGGCGAGGAGTATGCGGAGACCGACGGGGAACGTGCGGAGACCGACGAGGAGTCGTCGGCTATTGAGTCCAGAGACCGGGAACCGGCAGCATAGGCCCATGTCGTCCGACGCCGGAGCAGACGGGGCGCACCCCTTCGTGGTGGCGCACCGCGGCGCGTCGGCCGAACGCCCCGAACACACCCTGGCCGCCTACGAGTTGGCGCTGCAAGAAGGTGCCGACGGGGTGGAGTGCGACGTCCGGCTGACCCGCGACGGCCACCTGGTCTGTGTGCACGACCGACGGGTTGACCGCACGTCCACCGGCACCGGCCTGGTCAGTGAATTGACCCTCGCCGAGTTGAAGGAATTCGATTGGGGCGCTTGGCATGCCAGCTGGCGCCCGGACGGCTCTATCGGCGAGACGGGGCTGCTGACCCTGGAGGATCTGCTGACGCTGGTGCTCGACTGGCATCGGCCCGTGAAGGTGTTCATCGAGACCAAACATCCGGTGCGCTATGGCGCGCTGGTGGAGAGCAAGGTGCTGGCCATGCTGCACCGGTACGGGGTGGCCGCCCCGCCGTCGGCCGACCGGTCCCGGGCGGTGGTCATGTCGTTCTCGGCCGCAGCGGTGTGGCGAATCCGCCGTGCCGCGCCGCTCCTGCCGACCGTGCTGCTCGGTGACACGTCGCGCTATCTCGGCGGGAGTGCGGCGACCACGGTGGGCGCCACCGCGGTGGGCCCCTCCATCGCGACGCTGCGGGAGCACCCGGAGTTGGTGGACCGCGCTGCTGCCCAGGGTCGAGCGATGTACTGCTGGACGGTCGACCACTACGAGGACGTCGAATTCTGCCGCGACGTCGGGGTGGGGTGGATCGCCACCAATCACCCCGGCCGGACCAAGGCGTGGTTGCAGAACGGCCTGACGCGGCAGTAGAAGCAGCCGACGAGGAGCAAGCGGACAATCAGGATTAGGGCTGGCCGTCGAGCACCTGCTGGGGGATCGCCGAGTCGGTCCGCAGCGCCTCGAACAGCGCACCGGCCGCGGCGCTGTCCCACACCACGACGTCACCGGCCTCTGTGACGGTGAACTCGCCGACGGGCACGGTGAGGGTCCCGGTGGACCCGTGCAGCCCCCAACCCAGCCCCGCCAGACTCCAGACGTGCGCGCCGGCGTCGACGGTCAGCGCGGAGAGCGCGGCGTGCGGCACCGAGTACCAGCGCCACGGGTTGAACCAGACCAACGGGTTCCCGGCGCGGTGCAGCAGCGCCGACATGAACTCGCGCTGATGGATCATCCGGTCCAGATCGGCCCGCGGGGTGGCGCGGGTGCGGACGTATCCCAGCGCACTCGGGCCGTCGAGGGTCTGGCATCCCGCGGGCAGGTCGATACCGGCCAACGGGTCGTTGATCGGGTCTGCCGGACAGACCGGGACGCCGCCGAGGGCGTCGACCACATCGCCGAAGCCGGAGAACCCGATTTCGGCGTAGTGATCGAGGCGCAGTCCGGTGTTCTGCTCGACGGTCTGCGCAAGCAGTGACGGCCCGCCGATGGCGAAGGCCGCGTTGATCTTGTCCATGCCGTAGCCCGGGATGTTGACGTAGGAGTCGCGGGGGATCGAGACCATGGTGGTGGGCGCATTGGAGAGCAGACCGGGGATGTGGACCACCAGGATGGTGTCGGTGCGACCGGCCCCCACATCGCCGCCGGTCGCCAGCGCCGCCTGCTGCTCGGGGGTGAGGTCCTCCCGGCTGTCCGATCCGACCAGCAGCCAGTTGGTGCCGGTGCCGGCGGCGGGACGGCCGTCGTCGTTGCCGAAGACGGCGACCCGCCGCAACGACGATTCCACCCAGACCCCGGTTACCACCGTTGCCGCGATAGCGACGAGGGCGACGACGACGGCGGCCGTGACGATCCGGCGAAACCATAACCGAACCGTTGTAACCCTGTCGCGCAACGACTTTCGGCTCGCCGGCGCCTCGCGCACGGGTGTGCGCGCGGGCCGGGGCGGATCGGTCGACGTCCGGGGCGCGCGCGGTGAACGAGGCCTCGGTGGTGGTGGAGGTGGGGCAGCCCACGGTTGAGGTGGCGGGGCAGTCGGCGGTGGTGGGGGAGCCGGCGGCGGGAACCGTGGCGGCGGTGGAAGCCGCGGCAGTAGTGGGGCGCGGGAAGGTGGTGGAACCGGCGGCAGCGGTGGCAGCCGCGGCGGAGGCGGCGGGAACCGCGGTGGCGGCGGCCGGTAGCCGGGACCGCGCGGGATCACGGGCGGCGGTTCGCCGGGAGGTGGTACCGGCCGGCGCGGCGCCTGCGGCCGGATCCGCGGAATCCGCTCCGTCGGCGGGTCCGCGGCGGGCGGCCGGTCCGGGTTCTGATGTCGCCGGCCGGGCGGCTCCGGGTTCTGATGTCGCCGGCCGGGCGGCTCCGGGTTCTGATGTCGCCGGCCGGGCGGCTCCGGGTTCTGATGTCGCCGGCCGGGCGGCTCCGGGTTCACCAGGCCAATTTACGTGGTCATGCCGCCGTTTCAGTGCAGCCAAGCCAGATGGCCGGACAACACGACGTAACCGACGAAGGCCACCGTGTCGATGATTCCGTGGGCGATCACCAACGGCCACAGCCGGCCGGTCCGGCACCAGGCGTACCCGAACACCAGCCCCATCACGACATTCCCCACCCCGGCGCCGATGCCCTGATAGAGGTGATAGAGCCCGCGCAGCGCGCTGGACGCCCACACCGCCCGGGACTGACTGAGCCCTAACTGGCGCAGCCGGGTGATCAGGTAGCCGACGACGACCACCTCCTCGGCGAATCCGTTGGCGAAGGCGGCCAGGATCAGCACCGGGATCCGCCACCAGGAGTTATGCAGGGCCGACGGCTGAACCTCGGCGTTGAGGCCGAGATGCCGGGCGACCAGGTACAGCAGCAGGCCGGGTATGCCGATCAGCGCCGCCAGGCCGATCCCGCCCAGGACGTCCCGGCGTGGACGCAACCGCCCCAGCCCGATCGCCGACGGGCCGATTCCGCTGCGCCACAACAGGTATAGGGCCAGTCCGCCCCAGGCCGCCAATTGCCCCACCGACACCAGGTTCAGGCCCAGGTTGATCAGGTCGTAGCGGGACTGGTCCCGATTCATCCGGACCCGGTAGCCCCCCAGCCCGGACAGCACTGCGTCGCCGAATTGCAGGATCGCTACGATCGCCGCGACGCCGAAGGTCATCGCCAGCATGACCCCGACCTCGATGCGGATGGCTCGCCGGTCCTCGCCGAGGAACTCGCCGTGGCTGGCGCTCACCTGAGCCACGGTACGGCTCGATAGTGTTGGCCCGTGGCCCGCATCGCCTACCTCGGACCCGAGGGCACCTTCAGCGAGGCGGCGCTGCTGAGGATGGTCGCCGGCGCCATGGTGCCCGGCGGTGCCGAGGTAGGGCCGCTCCCGACGGACAGCACCCCGGCCGCGCTGGAGGCCGTCCGCACCGGCGCTGCTGACTTCGCCTGCGTCCCGATCGAGAACTCCATCGAGGGCACCGTGCTGCCGACGCTGGACAGTCTGGCCGGCGGGTCGCCGCTGCAGATCTTCGCCGAACTGACGCTCGACGTCGCCTTCAGCATCGTCACCCGCCCCGGGATGACGGCCGCGAACGTGCGCACGGTGGCGGCCTTCCCCGTCGCGGCCGCCCAGGTCCGCCGCTGGCTGGCCGTGCACCTGCCCGCGGCGGTCGTCGTCCCGGCGATCTCCAATGCGGCCTCTGCCTGCGATGTCGCCGAGGGCCGTGCCGACGCCGGGGTGAGCACCGCGCTGGCGGCGCAACGGTACGGCCTGGCCACGCTGGCCGACGGGGTGGTCGACGAACCCAACGCGCGCACCCGCTTCGTCCTGGTCGGCCCGCCCGGGCCGCCGCCGCCGCGCACCGGCGCCGACCGCACCTCGGTAGTGCTGCGGATCGCCAGCGCCCCGGGCGCGCTGGTGTCGGCGATGAGCGAGTTCGGCATCCGGGACATCGACCTGACCCGTATCGAATCCCGGCCCACCAGAACCGAACTCGGCGCCTACATATTCTTCCTGGACTGCGTCGGACACATCGACGACAGCGCGGTGGCGGAGGCGCTCAAGGCGCTGCGCCGCCGCTGCGCCGACGTGCGTTACCTGGGGTCATGGCCGACCGGTGCGGTGACCGGCGTCGTGCCGCCCCACCTCGACGAGGCCGAGCAATGGCTGACCCGGGTGCGCCGGGGCGAACAATGAGCGGCCGGCTGATCCTGGTCCGGCACGGCCAGTCGTACGGCAACGTCGAGCGGCGCCTCGACACCCGCCCGCCGGGTGCGGACCTGACCGATCTCGGAGTGCAGCAGGCACGGGATTTCGCTCGGTCGCGGACGGCGCCGCCCGGGATGCTGCTGCACTCCGTCGCCCGCCGGGCAGCGCAGACGGCCGCCGCGATCAGCGGCGAATGGTCTTCTGCCGCGATCAGCGGCGAATGGTCTTCTGCCGCGATCAGCGGCGAATGGTCCGTGCTACCAACCGAAGTCGACGGAATCCACGAGGTCCAGGCCGGCGATCTGGAAGACCGCAGCGACGACGACGCGATCGCCGAATTCAATCGGGTGTATCAGTGCTGGCTCGACGGTGATCTGGCGGTGCCGATGCCCGGCGGGGAGAGCGGGCTCGACGTTCTGGACCGGTATCTGCCGGTGCTGCAGGAACTTCGGCTGCGCTATCTGGACGATCGCGCCTGGTCCGGCGACATCGTCGTCATCAGCCATGGCGCGGCGATCCGGCTGGCCGCGGCCACCTTGGCCGGGGTGGAGGGAACCTTCGTCCTCGATCACCACCTGGCCAACACCGAGGCGGTGTCGCTGGCGCCGATCACCGACGGTCGGTGGAGTTGTGTGAAATGGGGCGCCAGAACCCCGCCGTTCTACCCCGAGCCCGACGTCCACCCTGTCGAGGACGCGCTGCGCGCCGCCGACCCGATGGGGTAGGCAGCTCAGATGGCCAGCTGGTGGTCCCAGTGCTCACCACACGGGCACCCGATGGCGTCGCAATCGACGACGAGCGAATGCAACAGCACCTCGGGGTGGCTGCAGTCCGGCTCGGTGCACTGGGCCTTCTGGCCGCGGTGATGGATCAGCGTGCCGTGGCAGTGCGGCCGTCCGGCCAGGCACTCGCGGCATTCTTTGACGGTGGCGTTGTCGCCCATGACTTGTTCATAGCACTGAACAGCCGGTGAGCCGCGATAGGCTCACCGGCTGATCACATGACAATGCCGCCGCCCGCAGACCCACCGGCCCGCCCGGGGTCTCTCCCACCCACCCGCCCGGGGTCTCTCCCACCCACCCGCCCGGTGCCGACCACCCTGTGCGCGCGGTGCCGGGAAACCGTCCCCGTCGCCGCGTTCTGCGGCCGGTGCGGCGCGGACATGAGCCGCCCGGCCAACGCCCGGTTCGTCGGCGTGCGGCCGCGGAACTACGCCGCCGCGCCCGGGGAACGGGTGTTGTCCCCGATGGTCAGCAGCACGCTGTTTCCGCACCTGCCCCGCGCCTACCGCAACCCTTTCCGGATCGGCATGGCCGTCGTCCTGGCCGGTGTCGTAGGGCTGTCGCTGCTGCGGTGGACGGGGCCGCAGGTGATCCTGGCCGCCCTGGGGGTTCCGGCGCTGTTCGTGCTGTATCTGTGGGAGTCCGACATCGTGCGCGACCTGCCCCGGCAGGTATTGGCACTGGTCGCGGCGCTCGGCATCGCGTTCGGGGTCGGGTGGGTCTGGTTCGCCGGGGGTTTGGTCGCGCGGGCCTATGGGGTGCCGGTGGCCGCCGGCTTCGTCCTGGAGAATCTCCTGGGCGTCGGCTTTCAGGTTGCCGTGGGGGGCGTCGTCTTCATGGTGGCCCCCGCTGTGCTGGTGCGGTTTCTGCTGCGGCACGAGACTCGGGAGTCCCTCGATGGCTTCGTGATCGGCGCACTGGGCGCGTTGTCGTTCACCGCCGCCGCCACCACGACCCGGCTGGCGCCGCAGTTCGTCTCCGGACTGCTTGAGCACGTCCCGCCGCTGCGGCGGCTCATCGAGGCGGTGTTGTACGGCCTTGCGGCACCGCTGACGGCGGCGGCACTGGGCGGGCTGATGGGGATTCTGCTGTGGTTCCGGCCCAGTCGCCGGGCGGCCGAACGCGCCGGATTGATCCGTGCCGCGCTGGCTGGATTCACCGCGCTGGTGCTGGTCATCTACCTGGCCATCTGGCTGATCGATGCGTCGCCCCTGCCGCGCTGGCCGCAACTGGCGCTGCACTTGCTGATGACCATCGTGGCATTGGTCGCCGCTCGGCTCTGCTTGCAACTGGCGCTGCTGCACGAAGCCCCCGACCGCGTACCGGACCTGCCGGTGTTGTGCCTGAACTGTGAGCAGGTGGTCCCCGACATGCCGTTCTGCCCGGCATGTGGATTTGCTACCAGAGCGCTGTCGCGATCGACCCGCCGTCAGCGCCGCGAGCACCCGCCCATCAGGCAGAACGTCACCGGCGTGACGGACGTATAATTCGCGGGGCCCGGTTTGGGCACAGAATTAAGGGGACATAATGTCGTCAAGTTTGACTCGTCAGTTCGCTCTCGCGGCCGGTGCGGTCGCCATCGTCGGTATGGGAGCGCTGACCGCCTGCAGCACCGACACCAAGGAAAAGCCCACCGAGACGAAGGCCCCGTCGACGCAGACCAGCGCGCCGGCATCGAACGCGCCGTCCCCCACCGAGAAGGCCGTCGGCGGCGGAGCCAACTCCTTCTCCCCCACGGTCAAGGCACCGCCGGCGCCTACCGCTCTGCCGGGCAACGTCGTCACCGGCGGCTGATCACGGCGCACTGAAGTCGGCGTCCACTAGCCGCCGCGTCATGAACCGGCGTCCACTGGCTGCGGCCACCGTCGCCGCGGTCAGTGCGGCTGCCGTGCTGTGGGCCGTCGCTCACCACGGTGGTGAGCACCCCGAGGGCAACGTCGCCGGGCCGTACGGCGATCTGCTGGCCAGTTCGACCGACCTCGGTCCGGCGCGTGACGAACACGTCCAACTCACCGCCGCACTGCACCAGCCGCAACGGCCCGAACTCCTGCAGCAATGGTCGGCCAGTCACGGCCTGTCGGTGCGGTGGCGCGACGGTGATGTCTGGGCGGTGGTCGAGGGACCGGCCGCCGCGATCTCCGCGGCCTTCGACGTCGATGTCCACGACTACCGCGGCAAGCGCGGGCAACTGTTCTATGCCGCGCCGCAGCAGCCGGTGGTGCCGGCTGAAGTCGCGTCCGAGGTCGCCGAACTGGGCAGGGTGCTCAGCTACACCCCGCACCGCGAATCGCACCCGCCGATGGTGCCCGCCGAAGTGCCTGAACAGGGCCTGAGCCCGAGTGCGGTGCTGCGCACCTACAACATCGCGCCGTTGCGTGATGCCGGGTTCACCGGCAAGGGCTCGACGGTGGTGGTGTTCGCCTTCGACGGCTTCGACCAGGCCGACCTGGACAGCTTCTCGTCGCTGTTCAACCTGCCCGCCTTCACCCCCGAGGTGGTCGGCGGGGTGCCGGCCAACCGCAGCGGCGAAGCCACCATGGATCTCGAGGTGGCGCACGCCATCGCTCCCGATGCGACGCTGGTCCTCTACAACGCCCGCCCGACGGTGGAGGGCGAAGGCGCCTACCAGAAGATCGCCGAAATGATGGAGGACGCCGACCGCCGCTATCCCGGCGCTGTCTGGAGTTTCTCGATCGGTTGGGGCTGCGACAAGCTGATCACCGCCGCCGATCTCGTCCCGGTGCGGGCCGCCCTGGCCAAGGCGCAGGCGAACGGCACCACCGCGTTCGACGCCAGCGGCGATCTCGCCGGCCTGGAGTGCAAGGGCGGCTCGGAGTGGTCGTCGCCGCCGAACGCCGACAACGTCGGCCTCGACGCGGTGGCCTCGATGCCGGAGATGACGAACGTCGGCGGAACCACGCTGTCCACCGACGCCGACGGGGGCTGGCTGGCTGAACAGGCATGGTTCGACGGCCCGCTGTCCCAAGGCACCGCCGGGGGAGTCTCCGCGCTGTTCGCCCGGCCGCAATGGCAGGGCCAGATGACGTTCCATCCCGAGACCAAACAGCGGCTGACGCCCGACATCTCGGCGGTCGCCGACCCGTTCACCGGCCTGAAAATCGTTGTGGGGCAAAATATTGTCGTCGGTGGGGGCACCTCGCAGGCGGCCCCGCTGTGGGCGGGCATGACCGCGGTGATGAACCAGTACCTCAAGGACAACGGCGGCCGTAACATCGGCGACCTCAATCCGCTGCTCTACAAAGTCATGGAGGGTTCCCGGCTGCCGGCCTTCCGGGACATCGTGCTGGGTGGAAATGCCGTGGCCAGCGCCGGTCCGGGATACGACTTGGTGACCGGTCTGGGCACCCCGGATGTCGACAACCTGGTCCGCAACATTCTCGTTCTGCAGAAGTTGCTGCCGTGAGTGATATTCCCGCCGGGGTGGCGGTCCACGAGTGCATCCGGTGCAAGGTCGACGTCCCCACCGGCAACTTCTGCGGGCGATGCGGCTGCGAGGGCGGCCGCCTCCGGGGCGTTAGACCGAAGACGTTCGGTGCGGCACCCAGGGAGAACGTCCTGGTGCCCTACCTGATGAGTTCGTTGTTCCCGCAGTTGCCGACCCGGTCGCGCACCCCGTTCCGGGTCACGCTCGTGGTCGCCGCCGTCGGTCTGCTGGCGTCGGCTGTTCTGCGACTACCCAGCCTGGGGATCGCCATCTCCGCGCTCGGTCTGCCACTGCTGTTCGTGCTGTACCTGCGGGCCTCCGCGATCGACCGAGACATCCCGCGCACGTCGCTGATCCTGGCGGCCATCCTCGGCGCACTGTTGGGAGCCACCTGGGTACTCGCCAGTGGCCAGTTCGTCGCGCGGTCCTTCGGCCTCCCGATGTCCGTCGGCCTGGCCTTGCACCACCTCTTCCGTGAAGGCTTCCTCATCCCGGCCGTCGGCATGGTGCTGATGATCGTGCCGACGGTGGTGATCCGGCTGTTTCGTCCGGGAACTCGAGAGTCGTTGGACGGCTTTGTGATCGGCGCGTTGGCCGGCCTGAGTTTCAGCGCTGTGGCGACGCTGATACGGCTCGCTCCGCAAGCCAGATCGGGGCTCATCGTCCACGCCCGGCCGGTGGTCAGCCTGGTGGTCGAGGTTGTGCTGTGCGGGGTGACCGTGCCGATCACGGCCGCGGCAGCCGGCGGGATGGTCGGTGCGGCGCTGTGGTTCAAACAGCGGCAGGGCGTCTCGGAGCATCACGGTCGGGTACCGGCGGTACTGGCGCTGATCGCGGCGGCAGCGCTGCTGATCCATACCGGGGTCGGCGTCATCGACATGATCGCTGTGCCCCAACTGGTGATGCTGGTCGCCCACCTCAGCCTGACGGTCGTGGTGTTGCTGATGCTTCGGGTCACCCTCCAGTTGGCGCTGCTGCATGAATCGCAGGATCCGATCAGGGAAGATCAGCCCCTGTTGTGCCCGTACTGCGAGATGGTCGTGCCGGATATGGCCTTCTGCCCCTCGTGCGGTGCGGCCACCCGGGCCTCCTCGCAGGACTCGCGCCGCGAACGCCGGGCCGGGTGCCGCGTGCGGGCGGCGGATTCCGGCCAGCCCGCGGCGGACGAGCGGACCTACCCCGGCTACGCCATGCCCGCCGGAAGCTATCTGGCACCCACGCTGCGGCGGCCCCGGTTCGGCTGGTTGTTGAGCCGCTGGGGTGTCGCCGTCTGCGCTGCGGCGGTGGCACTCGGCACTGTCGCGCTGGTGCTGACACCGAAGATCCAGCACTTCATGTGCCCGCCGGACTGCGGCAGGCCGCCCACCGGCACCCCGGTGATGGCGCTGCCGCGCTTCGAGTCCCCGGACGGCGCGTTCTCGGTGTCCTACCCGGCACCCGGGTCGGCCTACACCGTCAGCACCACAACAGCCGGTGTCACCGCGACCTATACCGGCGGTGGCGGCGGTGTGTTGCAGTTGTTCTCGGAGCCGGCCCGGGGCCGTTCCGCACAGGACATCGCCCAGACGCTACTCAGACGCGCCTACCCCGACGCCAGGGACGCCTACGAAATTCCCAATGCGATGGTGGGCTACCAGCCGGGCTACGGGGTGCTGGCCGACGACTGGCCCCAGGGCGCCTCGACGAGTTACAGCCGGGACCGCATCCTGATCATGACGGCGGTGAAGAACGACCTCGCCCTGGTCGCCTTCGCGACCGGTCCTTTTCGTATGTTCGGCCCCGACTTCGGTCCCGGGCCGCCGTCCGGCGCCAATCTCGAAATCGCCCAGGACATGGGCAAGTACGTGAACAGCTTCCGGTGGAAGGGCGACCCCGCCCGTTAGATAGGCCCGGCTAGCCCCAGCCCAACTCGTGCAGCCGATCGTCGCTGATCCCGAAGTGGTGGGCCAGTTCGTGGATCACCGTGATCGCGACCTCTTCGACTACCTCGTCGTCGGTGTCGCAGATCTCCAGCAGCGGCTCCCGGAAGATCGTGATCGCATCGGGCAGCGCCCCGCCGTAGGTGGAATCGCGCTCAGTGAGTGCGATGCCCTCGTACAGACCGAGCAACTCGGGATCGTCAGGGTGCCGGTCGGCGACCAGAACCACGACGTTGTCGATGGCCCGGGCCAGTTCGGGGGGAATGAGGTCCAGCGCATCGGAGACGAGTCCCTCGAAGCGCTCGGGGTCCATCCGGACAGGCATTACCCCGGCGCGTTGCCGGTCGGCGGGTTCAGCCGTTCCTCGGGAATCGGCGGCGGGGCCACCGGCGGCTGTCCGTTCACCAGCAGTGGGCCCTTGGCGCTGTTGAGCAGGGTCGCCCATCCGCCATTGCCCAGGGTGGCGCCGATATTGCAGGACACCTGACGGCTGCCGGCGGCCCAACTCGGCAGCGAAACCGTCTTGTAGATCAGCGTCAACGTGGTGTCACGCAGCTTGACCGGAGCCAGATAGGCGTCGGTCATGGCGGTGCAGACCTCTTTGATGAACGCATCCTGGTCGGCGTCGACGGGCAGGCCCTCGGGGAACCTCTCGGCGAGGTTGACCGTGCCGGTGACCTCCATGGCGTGCGGGGTCGCGCAGTCGACGGGGGCGTCATTGGGCTGGTTCGTCGCGGGATCGATGCCCAGGCAGGTGCCGCTCGGCCAGACCATCGACTGATCCAAGTCGGCGACGCGGCCCTTGAACACCAGTTGCTGGTTGGCCGGGCCCTGCAACTGCAGCCCGCACAGCAGGCGACGCTGACCGCCGTGCTTCCAGGCCTTGTCGCCAGGCCACACCATGCTCGTGCTGAACCGGCTGGTGGGGTCGTATTTGGGGCCGAGGTAGCGTTCCACCGCCGGTTGGCACTGTTCGAGGGTGATCTGCTGGATCCGGGCCGGGGTCGGCGGGTCGGCGTCCGGGCCGAACTCCGAGCCCGGGTAGGCCCGCATGTCGACGGTCTCGGCGACCTCGAAGCGATGGTCGTCTTTGCAGTCGACGATCGCGACGGATTCCATCCCGTTGTCCGGCCAGTTCAGGCAGTCGCCGGACTTGGCATTGTCGAAGGTCGGGTTGGCCGGCCCCTGCACGGTGGGGACGACGTTGCTCAGCGCCGTGCTGTTGCGGATAGGCAGCGCGGTGACGGTGCCGGCGATGAGTAGGCCGCCCAGTGCGGTCAGCAGCAACCCCCGCCGGGCCGACCGCGCGCGCAGGGCCGACCAACGGCTGCGCTCGGGCTGCTCGTCGTCGTGGTAGTCGTCGTAGTCTTCGACCGGCGGCGACTCTGAAAGATCCAACATCGCCCACCATTGTGGCAGGCGGGCTCGCGGTCCTGACAAGTGCTGTTCGCCGACCGTTACTCGGTTGTGCTGTACCGGCCCCGTGGCCGGGAAAAATAGCCGCCGAATAAGGTGCAGATCGTGATCGACCTCAAACTGCTGCGCGAGGATCCCGAGGTGGTGCGGCGCTCCCAGCTGCTCCGCGGTGAGGACCCCGCTCTGGTGGACGCTCTGCTGGAGGCCGACATCGCGCGTCGCGCCGCCATCGCCGCGGCAGACACCCTGCGTGCCGAGCAGAAGGCGGCCAGTAAAAACGTCGGCGCGGCCGGCCCCGAGGAGCGGCCCGCCCTGCTGGAGCGGGCCAAGCAGTTGGCGGTTGACGTCAAAGACGCCGAGGCCCGGCAGGCCCCCGCCGAGGCGGCCTTCACCGCCGCGCATCTGGGGATCCCGAATGTCGTTCTCGACGGGGTTCCCGCCGGGGGCGAGGACGACTACACCGTGCTGGACGTCGTTGGGCAGCCGCCGGCGATCGACGATCCGCGCGACCACCTCGAACTTGGCGAAGCGCTGGGCCTGATCGACATGGAGCGCGGCGCGAAGGTGTCCGGCTCCCGGTTCTACTTCCTCACCGGCCGGGGCGCACTGCTGCAGTTGGGTCTGCTGCAACTGGCCGTAAGGCTGGCGACCGAGAACGGCTGCACCCTGATGATCCCGCCGGTGCTGGTGCGACCGGAAGTCATGGGCGGCACCGGATTTCTCGGTGCGCACGCCGACGAGATCTACCACCTTCCCGACGACGATCTGTATCTCGTCGGCACCTCCGAGGTTCCGCTCGCGGGCTACCACGCCGACGAGATCCTGGACCTGTCCAGCGGTCCCAGGCGCTACGCGGGATGGTCGTCGTGCTTCCGGCGGGAGGCCGGTAGTTACGGCAAGGACACCCGCGGCATCATCCGGGTGCACCAGTTCGACAAGGTCGAGGCGTTCGTCTACTGCCGGCCGGACGAGGCCGAGGCCGAGCACCAGCGGTTGTTGGGCTGGCAGCGCGAGATGCTGGCGCTCATCGAGGTGCCCTACCGCGTGATCGACGTCGCCGCAGGCGATCTCGGCTCCTCGGCCGCGCGCAAATTCGATTGCGAGGCATGGGTTCCCACCCAGCAGGCCTACCGCGAGCTGACGTCGACGTCGAACTGCACGACGTTCCAGGCGCGCCGGTTGGCCACCCGGTACCGCGACGAGAACGGCAAGCCGCAGATCGCCGCGACTCTCAACGGCACCCTGGCCACCACCCGGTGGCTGGTGGCGATTCTGGAAAACCATCAGCAACCGGATGGCAGCGTGCGGGTACCAGCCGCACTGGTGCCGTTCGTGGGGACAGAGGTGCTGGCACGGTGATGGAGGTGCTGACGCAGTGATCGAACTCGAATTGGACGATCTGAAAAGCTGGTTCGGCTTTGGGGTGGCGGGCAATTTCGCCGGCCATCTCGAACAAGCCGGTGAGGCCGGCGATTTCGCCACCGTCGTCACCCACGGCGATGCCCCCAAGGGGATTTTCCCTTGGTACGTGCCGGGTTACGACAACTTCCTCGGCGAGTTCCCGTTGTCCCACGACGCGTTGATGGTGCCGAAGGCCAACGAGGACTCCGATGATTGGGGCGCGCTCAACCTTCAGATCGAACCGGAGGTCGGGCTGGCCTGTGAGGTGGTGTGGAGCGGCGACACCGTCGTCACCCTGCGGCCGTTCGCCCTCGGCGCGTTCAACGACTGTTCGATCCGCCGCCCCGGGGCGCCCAAGATCAGCTACAAGAAGAACTGGGGCCCGGCGTCCAAAGGTGTTGCGCGAGAGTTCTTCGAGGCCCACGACCTCACCCCGGACGGGCCGACAGCCACCCTGCGCCTGCTGTGCCATCTGCGCACCGCCGACGGCACCCACCACGAGTACGGCGTTGACAGTCCGCTCCTGGGTTACTCCTACTACGGCGAGGTGCTGCTGGACTGGGTCGTCGAGCGACTGGCGAACCAGAAGGGCTCACCGGACACGCCACTGGAGGACGTCGGTGCTCTCATGGTCGCCGCCGGGCACCCGAGCCACGTTCTGATCGGCATCGGCGCCACCCGCTACACCAGCTACGGGGAGTCGACCTATCTCAAGCCCGGCGACGAGGGCATCGTGCGGGTGTACGACACCACCGAACCGGATTTCTCCGAGCTGCGCCAATTGGTCTGGGAGCCCTGATCCGGTGGGTCCTGGGGTTCAGCTCTCCCCGAGCACCTCGGCCAGCATCGCCAGAAACTTCTCCGGATCCTCCGGCGTGAACGCCGGCGCCGGCCAGGTGCCCGGCACGTCCAGGGTGATCAATGTCGACTTCAGCGGACGGCGCACGTCCAGTGGCAGCCAGCGCCGCAGATCGGAACTGCCCCAGATCCGGAAGCGCTGTGTCAGCACACCCAGCGACTCGGCCTTATAGCCCTTGATGGCCTGCAGCGGAATGACTTTCGCTGTGCCCGAGGGAAAGTGGTAGCGCCGCAGCGTCAACGCGAGCCGGTCCAGCTGGACCTGCCCGTCGTCGTAGTACTGCCGTGGCGGCCGGGTCATGGTTCCCGGGTCACGGCTTCGAGCAGCGCAGCTGATGGCCCTTGGTGGTCAGGCACTTGCCGGTCTTGAGATCCCACTCCCAGCCGTGCAGGTTGCAGGTCAGCGTGCTGCCGTCCACCACACCGAATCTCGACAGGTCGGCCTTCAGGTGCGGGCAGCGGCGCTGCACCTCCCAGCCGTCCAAGGTGATCGTCGAGGTGTCGTCGTGCGCCTCGGCGAACCAGCCGTCGGCGTAGGCGATCCGCTCGTCGGTCAGGCACTTGAAGAAGGTGTACAGGTACTCGTTGTAGCCGCCGACGCGCCAGGCCTTGAACCGGGTGGACAGGAAGATCGTGTTGACCCAGTCCGGCTCGTTGTCGCGCAACACCGTTCGCACCAACTCGGGGGCGATCTCGAAGCCGTAGCGGAACTTCTCGTCCGGAATCGGCTCGCGCACCGTGCGTTTCGGGAAGTCCACCACGACGGTCTCTGGGCCCAGCTTCAGCTCGACCGGATAGCCGATCCCGTCGCAGATCTGGTCGCTCTGCAGCATGAACGGCTCAAGCCGGGTCCGCAGCAGGTCGAGCAGCGGCTCGCCCGTCGCCGGGGCCCACGACGCCTTCTCGGCGGCCAGGACCGGCGCCATCCGTTCGGCGTAGGAGGCGATGTAATCGGCCTTGCCGGTGGTGAAGATCTTTTCCACCTCGTCGTCGGGCAGCGGGTGGGTCAGCGACATCAGTTGCGAGCCGCGGAAATCCGCCACCGACCCCGGAATCATCAGCAGCCCGCCGTTGTGGCCGTGCTGGCGCATCTGGTCGAGGAACACCACCTGGTCGGGGAAGATGTTCGCCGGATCGCCGCTGTCATCGTTGAGGAACCGCAGTTCCGGGTCCAGGAAGCACGGCGGGCCGGCCGACGGGATCACCCACGTCGCTCCGACATCGGAGATGTACTGCCGGCAGCGGTCCATCCCGCGCTGGCGTTTCTGGGTGGCGAACGCCTCCTTGGCGCGCTCAGGCATGTCGTAGACCATCGGATACCAGATCGCCCCCGAGTACTGCGTCATGTGCACGTCGATGTGGCCGAACTCGGCGAGCACGTCGAGTGCCAGCGGCCGGGAGTCGTTCATGTTGAACACCGTCGTGGCGCCGTCGGAGACCACCAGTCCGGAGTCGCCGATCGGGCCGTCGGCCGGCGCACGCAGCGCGATGATCATCACGTCCAGGTCGCCGTTGGGTCCGCTCACCCGGTGCTTGACGGAGTCCTCCGTCTCGAGGAACCGGTGGAAACCCAGCGTCTCGAATTGGCGCTTGAGGTCGGGGACCGGGAAATCCGGCAACAGCACCAGCGCGTCTTTGTTCACATGCTCGGCGAGCAGCCTCGCGTCGAAGTGGTCCAGGTGCAGATGCGACACATAGAGGTAGTCGCAGTCCCCCAGCGCCGCCCAGTCCAGGCCGGTGTTGTCGGGGAAGACGAACCAGGAGGCGAAATAGGCCGGGTTGACCCACGGGTCGCACAGAATGCTGCCCGCCTCGGTGTCGATCCGGAAACCCGCGTGCCCGATGCTGGTGACCTGCATAAATCCCCTTCCCGAGAGTGACGCAGTCGCCCATGAGCTTAACCGTCCGCGGGTAGGCTGGCGGTCGTGGAGGCTGCCTACGAAAGTGTGATCGCGTGCGTCCGGGGAATGTGGCGCGTCCAGGGTCTGAGCTTCACCATCACCGGAATGGCGAACCTGCCCGCCACCGGCGGTGCGGTGGTGGCGATCAACCACACCGGGTACCTCGATTTCACCTTCGCCGGCCTGCCGTTCTACAACCTCAAACCGCGCCGGCTGGTGCGGTTCATGGCCAAGCAGGAGGTCTTCGACCACAAGGTCACCGGCCCGATCATGCGAAAGCTGCGCCACATCCCGGTCGACCGGGCCCACGGCGGGGCGTCCTTTGACACCGCCGTGCAAAACCTGAAGGCCGGCGAACTGGTGGGGGTCTACCCGGAGGCGACGATCAGCCGCAGCTTCGAACTCAAGGAATTCAAGTCCGGTGCGGCGCGGATGGCGATCGCGGCCGACGTGCCCATCATCCCGCACATCGTGTGGGGCGCTCAGCGGATCTGGACCAAGGACCACCCGAAGAAGATGTGGCGGCCGAAGGTGCCGATTTACGTCGCGGTCGGCGAACCCATCCAGCCGACCCTGCCTCCCGTCGAGCTGACCGCGCTGCTGCGGTCACGGATGCAGCACCTGCTCGAACGGGTGCAGGACGCCTACGGTCCGTATCCCGAGGGCGAGTTCTGGGTTCCGCACCGGCTCGGCGGCGGGGCACCCACGATGGCGCAAGCCGCCGGACTCGAAGAGGCCGAACTGGCCGAACGAGCGGCTCGGCGCCAGCAACGGGGCGGTGGAGGAGCGGGCTGAATGGAACCCGTCTACCGCAGCATCGAGATCGCGGCGGCCGTCGCCGCCCGGACGCGCGGCACCACGATCACCTATGAGGGGATGGAGAACATTCCCGCGCACGGCGGTGCCGTCATCGCGATGAACCACATCAGCTACATCGACTATCTGCCCGCCGGGCTGGCGACCCGGCAGCGCCGTCGTCGCATCCGGTTCATGCTCAAGGCCGAAATGCTCGAGGTCGGCGCCGTCGACTGGATCATCCGGCATACCCGTTGCATCCCGGTGGATCGTTCGGCCGGTGCGGGCGCCTACAGCGAGGCGGTGCGGGATCTGCGGGCCGGTGAGTTGGTCGGGGTGTTCCCGGAGGCGACCATCAGTCGCAGCTTCGAACTCAAGGAATTCAAGAGCGGCGCGGTGCGGATGGCGCTGGACGCCCAGGTCCCGATCGTCCCGCTGATTCTCTGGGGAGCGCAACGGATGTGGACCAAGGACCATCCAAAGAACCTGCGCCGCAACAATATTCCGTGGGTTATTCGGGCGGGCGAGCCGCTGGCTCCGCACGGTTCGGTGGCCGAACTGGACGCTGAGCTGCGCGCCAGGATGACGGCCGTCCTGCACGAGGTGCAGGAGCAGTACCCGCACCCTCCGGGCGCCTGGTGGGTGCCGGCCCGGCTGGGTGGCGCCGCCCCCACGCCGGCGGAGGCCAGGCGGATCGAAGAGGCCGAACTGGCCGAGCGCGCCCGCCGCGCTTCGGAGCGCCCCTGATGCTGCCCGCCCTGATCGCCACCGACGTCGACGGCACCCTGCTGGATCCCGGTGAGCGCGTCACGGCGCGCACCAGGGAGGCGGTGGCGGCCGCCATCGCCGGGGGCGCGCATTTCGTGCTGGCCACCGGACGTCCCCCGCGGTGGATTCCGCCGGTGGTCGAGGGGTTGGGGTTCGCTCCGATGGCGGTGTGTGCCAACGGCGCGGTGATCTACGACGCGGCCGCCGACCGGGTCATCTCGGCCCGGACGCTCCCCGTCGATGTGCTGACCGAACTCGCGGAGATCGCCCTGCGCGTCATTCCGGGGGCCGGTCTGGCGGCCGAACGTATCGGCCGCAGCGCCCACGACACCGCCACCCCGCAGTTCGTCAGCGCGCCCGGATACGAGCACGCCTGGCTGAACCCGGACAACACCGAGGTGTCCCACGGGGACCTGTTGAGCGCGCCCGCGGTCAAACTGCTCGTGCGCAAGCCGGGCATGCCCAGTGCGGAGTTGGCCGCCGCTCTCAACCGGCACGTCGGCATGCTCGGCGACATCACCTACTCCACCAACAACGGCCTGATCGAGATCAGCCCTATCGGCATCACCAAGGCCACCGGCCTGCAGGACGTGGCCCGCTCGCTCGAAATCGAGGCCGAGGACGTGGTCGCGTTCGGCGACATGCCGAACGACGTCCCGATGCTGCGCTGGGCCGGCCACGGCGTCGCGATGGGCAACGCCCATCCCGAGGCCATCGCCGCCGCCAACGAGGTCACCGCGCCGAACGACGACGACGGTCTGGCGCGGGTCCTCGAACGCTGGTGGCTGTAGCGGAGGCGGTTGGGCCCTACCCGGCGAACTGGCCCGCCAGGTAGCGTTCGGCACACGCTGAGCGCTGCACCTTCCCGCTGGTCGTGACCGGGATCGAGCCTGGTCGCCCGAGGATCAGCTCGCCGACTCGAACGCCGTGGGCCTGGGCGACCGATGCCGTCACCTGCTGCCGGATAGCGTCGGACCGCTCGCCGCTGGGGTCCTTCAGCTCCGCCACGACCACCAGCTTCTCGCCGGACTCGTCCGGGATGGCGACCGCAGCCACCCGCCCGCCGGTGATATTGCGCACCGTCGTTTCGATGTCGTCGGGGTAGTGGTTGCGTCCGTCGACGATCAGAAGGTCCTTCATCCGCCCGATGATGAACAAGTCGTCGTCGTAGATCACGCCCAGGTCGCCGGTCCGCAGCCACGGACCGTGCGGCGTACCGTCGGGCGGATCGGTCAGCCGGCCGCCAAAGGTGTTGGCGCGCAATTCCGGGTTGCGCCAATATCCCGATGCCACCTGCTCTCCGTGCACCCAGATTTCGCCGACCACGCCGGCCGGAACCGCCCGTGCGGTCTCCGGATCCACGATCCGCACCTCCGAGGATCGCGGCACGCCGGCGCTGACCAGCTCGGCACCGCCCTGCGCGCACTCTTCGGCACGGCCGGCGGTCATCGTCTCCGGGTCGAACCGCACCACCCTGGGAGCGGATCCGCCGGCAGAGGAGACCACGTACACCGTGGCCTCGGCCAGCCCGTAGCTGGTCCGCAACGCGGACTCCGGCAGGCCGAAGGACGCGAACCGCTCGTTGAACCGGCTTACGGTCGAGGGCAGCACCCGCTCGGCGCCGTTGATCATCACCACGACACCGCCAAGGTCCAGCCCCGCCATTTCCTCATCGGAGGTGCGGGACAGGGCTAACTCGTAAGCGAAGTTCGGTGCCGCGGTGAACGCATTGCGGTGCGCGGCGAGGTGGTGCATCCACCGGGCCGGCTTCTGCATGAATGCCACCGGGGCCATCAACACCGCCGGACATCCCGTGGCGAGCGGAACGAAGACTCCCAGGACCAGGCCCATGTCGTGGTACAGCGGCGCCCATGAGACGACGGTGAGGTCGGTGGGGTCGACGTCGAGATGCTCGAGATAGTCGGCGAAGACCTGTTCGAGATTGGCGGTGACGTTGCGGTGGCTCATGGCCACCCCGGCGGGCTGCCGCGTCGAGCCGGAGGTGTACTGCAGATACGCGGTCTTCGTGACCGGCTGCGTCGCAGCCGGTGTCACGCCATGGGTGAAGTCCACCGCGTCGACCTCGATCACCCGCGGAGGGCGCTGGCTGAACTTCTCTCTCGCGTAGCTTCTGATGTCGTCGGCCAGTGCGGAGGTGGTCAGTACCGCGACGGGGCTGCTGTCCAGGAGCGCCCCGAGAACGCGGTCGTCGTGCTGGCCGGGTTGCGGCACCGGCAGCGGGACGGCGATGAACCCGGCTTCGATCGCGCCGAGGAAGCCGACCACGTAATCCAGGCCCTGCGGCGCCAGAACTACGGCCCGATCACCGGGTGAGCCGTGCCGTTGGAGGTTTCCGGCGATCGCCGCGACGCGCTCGCGGAGTTGCGACCAGGTGAGACTGTCGGCCACGCCAGCCGGATCCGCCTCATAGTCGACGAACGTGTAGGCAATGTCGTCGGGCTGTTCCTGTGCCCTGCGCTCGAGCAATGCCGGAATACAGAGTGCGGCGATCACGGTTTCATCCAGCCTTCCGGGTACCTGTCAGCCCCCCGATCGAGGAGAGAGACTAGCACTTGCATATACCCTAGGGGGTATGTAGGTTGAGTAGCTATACCCCATGCGGTATAGCTAGGCGACGGCGCTGATCCCCTCGCCAAGGTCGAAGGAGACACCGATGAAGTTCAACCAGTACTACCTGGATTGTCTGTCGCACGCGTCGTACCTGATCGGTGACGAGACGACCGGACGGGCCGTCGTCGTCGACCCGCAGCGTGACGTCAGCGAGTACATCGCCGACGCCAAGGAACTCGGCATGACCATCGAACTCGTCATCGAGACGCACTTCCACGCCGACTTCCTCTCCGGCCACCTCGAACTGGCCGATGCCACCGGCGCCAAGATCGTCTTCTCCTCGGTGGCCAAGCCGGAGTTCGACTTCATGCCTGTCGACGACGGTGCGCGGTACTCGCTGGGCGACGTTCAGTTGGAGTTCCGCCACACCCCGGGGCACACCCCGGAGTCGATGAGCATCGTGGTCTATGAACACCCCGGCGACGCTTCTCCCGATTCTTGGGTCCCCTATGGAGTTCTCACCGGTGACACCCTGTTCATCGGCGACGTGGGACGCCCCGACCTGCTGGGTTCGATCGGGTTCACCAAGGAGGAACTCGCCGACAAGCTGTACGACTCGCTGCACAACAAGCTGATGCCGTTGCCGGACGCCACCAAGGTCTACCCGGCCCACGGCGCTGGCTCGGCCTGCGGGAAGAACCTGTCGACCGAGTTGTGGTCGACCATGGGCGAGCAGCGCAAGACCAACTACGCGCTGCGTGCGTCGGACAAGGCCAGGTTCGTCGAGTTGGTGACCGAGGGTCAGCCCCCGGCGCCGGGCTACTTCGTCTACAACGCGATCCTCAACCGCAAGGGCCGTGAGCTGCTGGATGAGTCCGAGATGCCGACGGCGATGACCTACGCCGAGGTTCGCGAAGCCGTGAAGGGCGGAGCGGTGCTGGTCGACGGCCGGCTGCCGGAGGAGTTCGCGCTCGGCCACCTCAAGGGTGCGGTCAACATCGGGCTCGAGGGCCGCTATGCCGAGTTCGCCGGGTCGGTGGTCAAGCCCGAGGACGACATCATCTTGATGACCGACCCCGAGCGGGAGCTGGAGGGCAAGAACCGGCTGGGCCGGATCGGATTCGACCGGGTGGTCGGCTTCCTCAAGGACCCGTACGCGGTGATGTTCGAGAACCGGACGGACGTCGAAATCGCCTCGCGGCTGACGGCGAACGCGCTTGGCGAGCGCATCGCCGATGTCCCTGAGCTGCAACTGGTGGACGTCCGCAACCCCGGTGAGGCCGCAGCCGGGATGATCGCCCACGCCGTCAACATCCCGGTCGGCCAGTTGCCGGATCGGATCGGCGAGTTGGACCCGGGCAAGCCCACCGTGGTGTACTGCGCTGGTGGGTACCGCTCCTCGGTGGCGGCCAGCTTGCTGCGGCAGCGTGGCTTCGCCGACGTGAGTGACGTCCTGGGCGGGTACAACGCCTGGGAAGAATCGAAACAGAACGCCTGAACCACGACAAGGAAAACCATGAGCACCACGGCGAAACATCAGGTCCTGATCATCGGTGGCGGCAGCGCGGGGATCACCGTGGCCGCCCGGACGCTCCGCAAGGGCTTCACCGACGTCGCCGTCATCGAACCGGCCGACAAGCACTACTACCAGCCGTTGTGGACGCTGGTCGGGGGCGGTCAGGCCAAGGCGTCGGCCACCGAACGGTCGGAGGCCTCGGTGATGCCCAAGGACGCTGTGTGGATTCGCAAGGCCGCCAGCGAGGTCGATCCGGAGTCCAACACAGTCACCTGTGAGGACGGTTCGACCTACGGCTACGACGTGCTCGTGGTGTGCCCCGGCATCCAGCTGGACTGGAACAAGACCGAGGGGCTGACCGAGACGCTGGGCCGCAACGGCGTCTCGTCGAACTACCGCTATGACCTTGCGCCGCGCACCTGGGACTTCATCCGTGGAACCCGAAGCGGTTCAGCGGTATTCGGGATGCCGTCGGGTCCGATGAAGTGCGCCGGCGCGCCGCAGAAGATCGCTTATCTGGCCGCTGATTACTGGCGCAAGCAGGGCGTGCTCAACAACATCGACATCCACCTGGTGGTGCCGACCCCCCGGATTTTCGGGATCCCCGCCATCGCCGACAGCCTGGACAACGTGATCGCCGACTACGGTATCCACCTGCACACGTCCTCGGAGATCACCGCCGTCGACGGCGACGCGCGCAAGGCCACCGTGACTCCGGTCGGTGAGGGTGGGACGGCCACCACGCTGGCCTTCGACATGCTGCACACGGTTCCCAAGCAGTCGGCGCCGGACTGGATCAAGACCAGCCGGCTGTCCACCGGGGAGCCGACCGGGTACGTCGAGGTCGACAAGCACACCATGCAGCACGTTCGCTACCCGAACGTCTTCGCCCTCGGCGACGCCGGGTCGACGCCGAATTCCAAGACCGGTGCCGCCATCCGTAAACAGGCTCCGGTCGTCGTGGCGAACATCGAGGCCCATCTCAACGGCCGGCCGCTGATCGCGAGCTACGACGGGTATGCGTCGTGCCCGATCGTCACGTCGACCCACGACATGCTGCTGGCCGAGTTCGACTACGACTTCAACCTCACGCCGTCGTTCCCCGGGCTGAATCCGACGATCCCGCACCGACCGTACTGGTACCTCAAGAAGTACGGGCTGCCGTTCATGTACTGGAACGGGATGCTCAAGGGTCTCGCGTAGCTTTGTACGTCTCGTGATGTTTTCGAATGTCACTCCCGGATTCACGTCGGTCGCTAATGTCCGAGAGCTATGGCCGCCAAAGATAGTGAACCAGCAGATGTAGTCGGTACCGCGCCGCCTGCCCGGCGGCGCAGTTGGAAGTGGCGGATTATCGGCGTCATCGCGGTCATTATCGTGGGCACTTTCATGACGTTCATCGTGTCTTCGTTCGTGAAAACACGGCATTCGTCGCTGGCTGCCGGTGACCCGAATTTGAGCGACGGCATTCGCATTACGGCAAACGTGGTCGACGTCGCGGCGGCGGACAAAGTGGTGCGCGTGCGGCTCGCGTTTCAACCGGTGGGCGCAATGGCCGAGGACAGCAACTTTGTGAGCAAGCCGGTCAAGGTCGTCGTGTTCGGCGGCGCCGACGTGATCCACGACTCCTATGAAGCGGGCGACATCATGTTGCCGGCCGACGTCCGCATCCCGCTGCGCTCTGGGACGATCACCATGTACCCCCTGGACCGCTACGATTCGAATCTGCGGGTCGAAGTGACCGATGCCGAAAACGTGCCGATTCCGACGGCCATGTCAGTCGAGGCGTCTAGGGCGTGTCTCCCGAATTGAAAGGTGTTGAACAGCGACGATTTCGCGGTGACACGTATGGGTGTGATTTCTGATGAGTTCTGGGCGGCTGTCGAATCGGTAATGCCCTCCGATGCGGGTAAGCGTGGTGGCAGG
>CAIRCP010000039.1 GCA_903877095.1 uncultured Actinomycetes bacterium
CCTGCCACCACGCTTACCCGCATCGGAGGGCATTACCGATTCGACAGCCGCCCAGAACTCATCAGAAATCACACCCATACGTGTCACCGCGAAATCGTCGCTGTTCAACACCTTTCAATTCGGGAGACACGCCCTAATCGCTGGGCTACTGCCGACGGGTCAGCGGCGTATCCACGCCTCGGCGAAGTTCAGGAATGCGTCGTTCTCATCGGGTGCACCGATACTGACCCGGGCGCCCTCGTTGCCGTACGGCCGGACCAGCACGCGGGCCTCGGCGGCGGCCTGGGCGGCGAAGTCGGCGGTGTGCTCACCCAGCGGTAGCCACACGAAATTGGCCTGCGACGGCGGGACGGTGTAGCCGAGTTCAACCAACCGGGCGCTGACCCGCCGGCGTTCGTCGATCACGGCGTCGGTGCGGGCCAGTAGTTCGTCGGCTGCCCGTACGGACGCGATCGCGGCGGCTTGCGAGATGGTGCTGGCGGTGAACGGCACGTACACCTTGCCCAGTGCCGTGATGATCGCCGGGTCGCCGACCGCGTAGCCCACCCGCAGGCCGGCCAGGCCGTACGCCTTCGAAAACGTCCGTAGCACAACCACATTCGGGTAAAGCCGGGCCAGGTCGAGACTGTCGGGCAACATTCCGTCGCGGATGTATTCGACGTAGGCCTCGTCGATGACCACCAGGATGTCCGACGGCACCGCCGCGACGAATCGGGCGAGCTCGCCCGGTCCGACCACCGTCGAGGTGGGGTTGTTGGGGTTGCAGACGAAGACCAGGCGCGTCCGGTCGGTGATCGCAGCCAGCATCGCGTCCAGGTCGAAGGTGTGGTCGCGCAGCGGCACTTGCACCGGCGTCGCACCGGCGACCCGCACCTGCAGCGGGTAGACCTCGAAGCTGCGCCAGCCGAACACCACCTCGTCACCGACGGTGCAGGTGATCTGGATCAACTGCTGGCACAGACTCACCGACCCGCAGCCCACGGCGATCTGATCCGGCCGGATCGCGGTCGCCGTTCCGCCGCCGCCGCTCAGGTGGCGGGCCAGGTGCTCCTTGAGTTCGACATGGCCGTTGTCGGGATAACGGTTGATGCCCTCGGTGGCCGCGACGATCGCCGCCCGGACGCTGGGCAGCGGGCCGTGCACCGTCTCGTTGCTCGCCAGCTTGATGGCGCCGGGCACCGTCTTACCCGGAGTGTAGGCGGGGAGGGCGGCCATTTCGGGGCGCAGACGCGCTGTCACCGGGCCAAGTCTAGGGGAGAGCCTGGGTTGCTCCGGACCGGCTCTGGCCTGGCTTTGCCATCCATCGGCGACCCTGTGTACGCTCTCGTAGGTTCAGGAGGCGTGCCAGAGCGGCCGAATGGGACTCACTGCTAATGAGTTGTCCCCCTTAAAGGGGACCGGAGGTTCAAATCCTCTCGCCTCCGCCGCGGCTGACTCGTCAGCCACGACACAACTGAAGATCGGCGCCCGTAGCTCAACGGATAGAGCATCTGACTACGGATCAGAAGGTTAGGGGTTCGAATCCCTTCGGGCGCACTCTGTGATGTGTCACGACATGCTTCACTTGGAGCGCTGGCAACTTGAATCCGATAGCACGACTCATCGCGTCGGGCGCTGGAACAGCACGCTGAGCGCCTGGGCGAGTTCAGGTTTGGCCAAGATGACGACGTCGTCGCCAGCGCGCAGTTGAGTATCGGCACTAACGGGTACGAGCCGCCTCGCACGGACCACGATGCTCACCCAGATGCCGCCGGCGTGATCACTGAGCCCTTCGATGGTCGCTCCGTCGGCGGTGGATCCGGCGGCGACGGTAAGCCGGTGGACATCCCGCGGCTCATCGCGAAGGCGAACGCTGACAGCCCACGGCTCCGGAGTCGTCACGCGCATCGGTACCCGTAGCCTCCGCGCCACCGCGGGCACGGAACTGCCCTGCACCAGGACTGAGAAGGCCACGACGACAACGACAATGCCGTAGAGGCGTTCAGCCTGCGGAACGTGGGCGGCGCGCAGGAATTCACCGAGGAGGATCGGGACGGCGCCCTTGAGGCCGGCGATCATGATGAAGAGTTGTTCATTGCGGCGCAGGTTCACCGGCGCGAGACATGCACCGACGGCCAGTGGCCGTACCACGATCATCATGACGATGCCGAGAACCAGCCCGGGCACCCAGACGTCAGCGCGCAAGATGATCTGGAGATCGACCGTCAAGCCCAGAACGGCGAACGCAACGATCTCAGCGAGGCCGGCCAGTGCGGCATGGAAGCGTTGGATCTCGGGTTTGTACGGCGCGCGAAGATCTCCGATCACAATCCCCGCGATGAAGACGGCCAGGAATCCGGAGCCGTGTGCCAGTGTCGCCAGACCGTAGAGCATCAGACTGACCGCAAGGGTGCGCAGTGGATACAGGCCTTCGCTGGGCAGCGATACCCGGCGGATGAACACCGCTAAGGTGCGCCCGCCCAGGACGCCGATAACCCCGCCGATGAGCATCTGCTGAACAAACTCGACCCCGACGGTGAGGAAGCCGGCGGCACTGAGTCCGCCGGCTGCGAGCAGACTGATCATCAGTGCGATGCCCACCGGGTCGTTGGCTCCGGACTCGCCTTCCAGGATGGTGCCGCTGCGGCCGGTCACTTCGCGCTTGCCCAAGACGGAGAACACCACCGCGGGATCAGTCGGAGCCACTGCGGTTGCGACCAGCATCGCCAGATACCAGCTGAGCCCGAAGCCGACGTGCAGCACGAGCGCGGCTCCCGCGGCGGTGAGGAAGGTGCCCAACACGCCGACGGCCAAGATCGGTCCGGCGGCTTCCCGGAATCGGGACCAGCCGATGTGCATCCCGCCGTCGAATAGCAACAGCACCAGGGCAATGGTGATGATGCGTTCCACCGTCCGCTCGGGCGGCGTTGGCAGCGCGGGCAACAGACTCGACGCCAACGCGGATCCGGCCAGCACGAACAACGGCACCGGGATCTTGATCCGCTCGGTGAGCCGATTCGCCATCAGAGCAACCAGACCGACGGTACTGGCGACCAGAATGATCAGGGCATAGTGGGCGGATTCCAGCGGTCGTCGCAACACCTTGATGATGGAGGTGTGTGGTGGCGACGCGAGCGCAGAAGCAGGCGGCCCGTGCGGCCGAGGAATTGGCCGGCCGGCGGCGGCAGTGGGCGGCGGATCGGGCATTGCGGCC
>CAIRCP010000040.1 GCA_903877095.1 uncultured Actinomycetes bacterium
CAAAATCCGCCTGCTCACCCGAATCGCCTTCGGATTCCGATCCCCAGACGCCCTCATCGCCCTGGCCATGCTCGCCCTCGGCGGCCACCGCCCCGCACTACCCGGCCGAAAAACCACCCACGGATAAGTCAGGAGAGCCATTCGTTTGCCAAATTCACAGCAGCCTGCGCATGAGCTTCATCGCTCGTGGGGTGTAGGGCGGATACAGCAGGCCCGGGTCGGGCTTGGCCGGCTTGGCCAGCACTGCGCGGCGGTGACTGAGCGTTTCAAAACCCCATTTGCCGTGGTAGGCGCCCATTCCGCTGGCTCCGACCCCGCCGAACGGCAACTGCGGCACCAGGCAGTGCATGGCGATGTGATTGATCACCGCCCCGCCCGAGGGCATCCGGTCGATGAGGTCGCGGGCGCGCTGGGCGGAGTTGGTGAACAGGTACAGCGCCAGCGGCTTGGGCCGGGAGTTGACCACCGCCACCGCCTCATCGGCGGAGTCGACGTTGATGATCGGCAGGATCGGGCCGAAGATCTCGTCGTTGATGACCGGATCGTCCAGTGGCGGGTCGACGATCACGGTCGGCTCGATACGCAGCGTCGCCCGGTCCGTCCGGCCGCCGGCGACGACCTTCCCCCCGGTTCCGGCGACCAGACCGGCAAGCCGGTCGAACTGACGCTCGTTGACGATCGGTACCGAGGTGTCCGGGTGATCGGCGCGGAATGCCGCCAGAGCCGCCACGATCCGGTCGGTCAGCGCACCGGCGATCGACCGCTCGGCCAGCACATAGTCCGGCGCGATGCAGGTCTGCCCCGAGTTCAGCAGCTTCGTCAAGGCGATCCGGCGGGCCGCCACGTCCAGGTCGGCGTCGGCCAGCACCAGCACCGGGCTCTTCCCGCCCAACTCCAGCGTCACCGGGGTCAGCGTCGGAGCGGCGGCCGCCATGATCTTTCGCCCCACCTCGGTGCCGCCGGTGAATACCGCATGGTCGAACCCCTGGGCCAGCAGATCCTGGGTTGCCTGCGCCGCACCCTCCACCACGCGGACGGCCTGCGGGTCGAGATACCGCGGTACCAGCCGGGCCAGCAACGCCGAGGTCGCCGGGGCCAGTTCCGAGGGCTTGATCACCGCTGCGTTACCGGCCGCCACCGCGGCAACCAAGGGCGACATGCACAGGAAGAACGGGTAGTTCCACGGCCCGATGATCAGCACCACCCCCAGCGGGTCGTACTGCACCCAAGCCTTGCCCGGCAGCTGCGCCACCGGCAGGCCCGTGCGCCGGGGCTTCATCCACTTCCGGAGATGTTTGCGCGCGTAGGCAGCCTCGGCCCTCGTGGAGCCGACGTCGGCCAGCCAGCCCTCGAACGCCGGGCGGCCAAGATCCTCGGTCAGCGCGGCGCAGATCTCGTCCTCCCGCTCCTCGCACATCCGCTCGATCCCGCGCAGCTGGGCCTCCCGCCACGCCGCCGAACGGGTCCGTCCGGTGTTGAAGGCGGTCCGCACGGCCGCGAGATCGGGGGTGGTCTGGGCGGTCATCGCAACTCCTGAAGTCGGCGGATTCGGGCGGGGCCTACTGTCTGTGTTCATGCCTATCGTCGCGGCACGCGAGTCCTACTTCGAGACCGGCCTGGAGGTCCTCGCCGACACCGGTTTCGGCGGACTCAAACTGGCGGAGGTCTGCAGTCGGCTGGGCGTGACGTCGGGTTCCTTTTATCACTATTTCGTCAGCTGGGGGGCCTACACCCGGGAGCTGGTGGAGTACTGGCGGCAGGACCGTACCGTCCGGGTGATCGACGTCCTGCGCGCGCAGCAGGATCCACGCAAGCGGATCGAGGCGATCATCGCCGTCGGGCTCTGGCTTCCGCACAGCGCGGAGGGGGCCATCCGGTCCTGGGGTTCCGTCGACGACGACGTGTCCAAGGTTCAGCGGGAGGTCGACCAGCAGCGCTTCGAGATCCTCTACGACTCCGCGATGGAGATCGTCAAGGATTCCGGGCAGGCGCAAACCTTTGCAGCATGGGCCCTGTACGTCTTCGTCGGCTTTGAACAAGTCAACCTGCCCCGCGATTCGTCGAGGTTCACGTGGATCTGTACCGCCATGCTCGACGATCTCGAGGCCGGCCGGTTCGCCGACGTACCGACGTGAAGGGTTCTGCGTTTCGGCGGATCGCCGACCGGTTGCATGCCCGTGACCCGGGCCATGACGCGTTGCGCTGGGCGGTGCGTGCCGCGATCGCCATCCCACTCGCCGCGACCATGGCCTACCTGTTCTCGGGGAACGCGCAGACCCCGGTGTTCACCCTTGTCGGATCCATGGCGCTGATGGTCGCTGCCGACTTCCCGGGCACCGTCGCCACCCGCGCCATGGGCTACAGCGGTCTGGCCGTGATCGGCGCAATACTCATCACAGTGGGCACCCTGGCGGCCCCGCATCCGTGGATCGTGGTCCCGCTGTGCTTCGTCGTCGGGGCGGCGGTGACCGTCCTCAGCCTGCTCAGCGTGATGATTGCCGGCGGGCAGCGCGCCATGTTGATGGTGTTCCTGCTGCCGGTGTGCGCCCCGCCCGGTCCGCTGGACGAGCGACTGCACGGCTGGCTGCTGGCGCTGGTGATCTGCATTCCCGCCGCACTGTTCTTGTTCCCGCCGCGCTACACCGCCGAGTTGCGGCACCTCGCGGCGAAGGTCTGCACCGCGCTGGCCGACCGGCTGGAAGGCCGCGACTCTGCCGAGGAAACCGCCGCGGCGATGGACGCCCTGCACACAGAGTTCCTCGGCAGCGCCTTCCGGCCGGTGGCGCTGACGGCCGGATCGCGCAGCCTGATCCGGGTGGTGTCGAATCTTCGGTGGCTCTGTGACCGGATTTCCCCGGACACCGCCCGGGTGCTGGGCCCGATCGCGCCGACCGGTGTCGCGGTGCTCCGGGGCAGCGCGGAAGTGCTGGAGTCGGCCGACCGGGCCGACGCGGAGCGCTTGGCGACGCTGGTCGCCGAGTACCGGACAATGGCATTTCGCCTGTACGACAGAAACATTCACGAGATTCTCGAACAGCACGACGAGGACATCGCGTTACAGCACGGCCGGATGCTGCTGAGCCGGCGGACCATCAACGCCACGATCGGACTGACCGGCAGCATCATCGCCACGGCGACCCTGACCGACGCCCGGCCCATCATCAAACGGATGCTGGGCCGCGGCCTGCCCGAGACCGGCATCGCCGACCGGGTGTACAGCAAGAGGGCCGCGGTCGCCGGCTTGGTTGGGTATGTGTCCACCCGCTCGATGACGGTGATCAACAGTGTGCGAACGGGTTTGGCGTTGGCGCTGGCCGTCGTGGTGACGATCGTGCTGCCGGTCCAGAACGGACTGTGGGTCGCCCTCGGCGCCCTGGCGGTCTTGCGCAGCAGTGCGGCCACGACCCGGACGAATGTGGTGCGGGCCCTGATCGGCACCGCCATCGGGTTCTCCATCGGCGCCGCCGTGATCGCGGTGGTCGGCGTTGATCCGGTGACGCTGTGGATCCTGTTGCCGCTGGCCACTTTCGGCTCGACCTACGTGCTGAAGGTGGGGTCTTTCACCGCCAGCCAGGCCATGTTCACCATGCAGGTGCTGATCGTGTTCAACATGATGCGGCCCACCGGGTGGCAGGTCGGCTTCGTCCGTGTCGAGGACGTCGTCCTCGGCGCGCTGGTCGGCCTGGCAGTCTCGCTGCTGCTCTGGCCGGGCGGCGCCCAGGCCGCCGTGCAACGCACCATCGACGACGCCGTGCTGGCCTGTTCCTGGTACCTCGACGCCGCGGTGACCCGGGTGACTCGCGGGGTGTCCCCGGAGACCACCGCCGCGGTGGCCGACCTGGGTTCGGAAGCGCTGGTGGCGGCACGCACCCACGGCGACGCGGTGCGGGTCTATCTGGTGGAGACCGGCGGCGCGATCGATGCCGCGCAGGTGGAAAGCGCCAGCCTCATCCCACGGTTGCGCACCGCAGGTGACATCATCGCCGACATCGTCCCGCCACCGGCGGGGGTCTACCCGCAGGCCCGAAAAGTGTTGGAACGTCACGCCACAGCACTGTGCGCCCGGATGGAGAAGGTGGACTCGCCGTCCGCCGCCGTGCCGGACATGGCCGACGACTTCGTGCCCGCGCTGCGTGCCGACGCAGCGACGACACCACACGCCGCCGAGGCCGCCCTGCCCCTGGTAACCGTGGCGGCCAATCTCGGCGAACTCGAAGTGACCTATCCCGCGCTCGCTGAGCCCGCCGACGCGAGATGACCCGGCGCTGAGCCCGTATGTTTGCCCAATGGGCCTGTGCGTCACCGATATCCGCATCAATGGGTCCGCGGCCGCCATCCGCTGCGCCGGCGGGATCATCACCGCGCTCGGCGCGGACGACGTACCCGAACCCGGTGACACTGTCATCGATGGACGCGGGGGCACCGTCATTCCCGGACTGGTGAACGGGCACGGCCACGCGGCCATGACGCTGCTGCGCAGCTATGGCGACGACATGTCGCTCATGGATTGGCTGGAGAATCGGATCTGGCCCGCAGAGGCAAAGATGACTGGCGAGGACGTCTACTGGGGCACCCGGCTGGCATGTGTCGAGATGATCCGCAGCGGCACCACCCACTTCTGGGACATGTACTGGTTCCCGATCGACGTTGCCCGCGCCGCGGTGGATTCCGGCCTGCGCGCGACGCCGAGCCAGGTGATCGTGAGCATGGACGGCGCGCCTCCGGCGGCCAAGGCCGGCGCCGCGGGACACAGCCTCGACCGACTCGCCGAACTGGGGCCGCTGATCACCCCGTCACTGGGCCCCCACTCGATCTACTCGGTGTCCGAGAACGATCTTCGGACGCTGGCCGCGCTGGCTGCCGAACGCGGTGTTCCGGTGCACATCCACTGCTCGGAAACCGAGAAAGAGGTGATCGATTGCGTTGCCGAGCATGGCTGCCGCCCGGCCCAGTACCTCGATCGCGTCGGCCTGCTGGGGCCCGCCACCGTACTCGCTCACGGCGTCTGGCTGGACGCGGACGAACTCGCACTGGTCGGCGAGCGCGGAGCCACTGTGGTCACCAACCCGGCGTCGAACATGAAGCTGGCCGTCGGGCGGGCCTTCCCCTATCCCGCCGCCCGAGCCGCCGGCGTGCCGGTCGGCCTGGGGACCGACGGCGCCGCAAGCAACAACTCGCTGGACCTCATCGCCGAACTCAAGCACCTGGCCCTGCTCCAGAAGCACGCGCACAACGATCCGTCGGTGATGCCATCCGGCGAGGCCTGGATGACGGCGACCGGGGCGAGCGCGCCAGTGCTGGGCGGCACTCCCCTCGCTCCGGGGCAACCGGCAGACTTCTCACTCGTCGACGCGGGCGCGACCGGCTTGCTGCCGGCCGCTCTGGTCGATGCCCTCGTCTACTCGGGAACGGGAGCGGCGGTGCAGACCGTCGTCGTCGCCGGCGAGGTGGTCATGCGCGACCGCGTGGTACCCGGCGAGGAAGTGGTCCGGGAACGGGCCCTGTACGCGGCTCGCCGACTGCGGGACACGCTGTAGCGCTACTGCCCGATCAGCCCAGCACTTCCTGGGCCGCCGCGCGCGCTTCGGCCGGTCCAGACGTGCCGAGTACCGCCTCGGCGGCGTCGCGGCACTGCTGCAGTGTCACCGACGCCAACTTCGCGCCGACCGGGGTGACCGCCGACGCGGCCGCCGACAATGAGGTGATGCCCATCCCGGTCAGCACGCAGGCCAGCAGCGGATCTGCGGCGGCCTCACCGCACACCCCGACCGGCTTGTTGGCCGCCTGACCGGCGCGCGCGGTCTGGGCCACCAGGGCCAGGACACCGGGCTGCCACGGGTCGGTCAGGGTGGCCAGGTCCGAGGACATCCGGTCGGCCGCCATCGTGTACTGCGTCAGGTCGTTGGTCCCGATGGACAGAAACTCGACGTGCTCGAGGATCCGGTCGGCCAGCAGCGCCGCGGCCGGCACCTCGATCATCACGCCGGGGTACAGGCCGCGGTCGCGGGCCAGTGCGGCGAACCGGCGCGCCTCGTCAGGCGTGGCGATCATCGGCGCCATCACCCACGGCGCGCTGCCGGTCTGGGCGGCGGCGGCGGCGATCGCGTCCAGTTGCCGGGTGACCAGTTCTTCGTCGATCTCGATGATCCGGAAGCCCCGCACACCCAAGGCGGGGTTCTCCTCTTCCGGGCTGTTGACGAATTTCAGGGGCTTGTCCGAACCGGCATCGAGGGTGCGGATCACCACCTTCTGACCGGGGAACGCCTCCAGTACCTCGGCGTAGATGTTCGCCTGCGCCGCGACGGTCGGTTCGGTGTCTGCGTCGAGGAAGCACAACTCGGTGCGGAACAGCCCGATCCCCTCGACCGGCGCCTGACGCGCCGCCCGGGCGGCGGAACCGTCGGCCACGTTGGCCAGAATCAGTACCGGATGACCGTCGGACGTCGACCCGGGTCCGGTCCAGTTGGCCATCGCCGCCGCGGCGACATGCGCGACGGCCACAGCGGCGGCCGCTTCGGCCCGGTCCGGGTCGAGTTCGACGATTCCGCGGCTGCCGTCGAGCAGCACCATCGTTCCGACGTCGACCGTGTCGAGGCCTTTCACCGCCACCACGCACGGGATACCGAGTTGGCGGGCGATGATCGCGGTGTGGCTGGTGGGGCCGCCCAGGGTGGTGGCCAGTCCGACGATGCGATGCGGGTCCAGGCCGGCGGTGTCGGCCGGGGCAAGATCCTCGGCGAACAGGATCGACGGTTCGGTCGGCTCCGGCACCCCGGGGGCGGGCAGCCCGGCAAGTTCGGCGATGACGCGGTCCCGGATGTCCTTGAGGTCGGTGACCCGTTCGGCCATCAGGCCGCCTATTTTGGTGAACATCGCGATGAATTGGTCAGCCGCCTCGGCGGTGGCCCGGACCGCAGGCTTTCCGGCCTTGATGGCGTTCTCCGCCGACCCCAGCCAGGCCCGGTCCTGGGCAAGCTGGGCGGTGGCCGTCAGCACCTCCGCCGCCGGGCCGGTGGCCGCTGCCGCGCGGTCCCGCAGACGCTGGGCCACGGTGGCCGCAGCCTGGTTGAACCTCGACACCTCGGCGGCTCGGTCGGCTTCGGCTATATCTCCGCCGGGATCCAGTTCGCTGAGTGCCGGAAGCCGGTTGGCCCGGATGACCGGGGCGAAACGGACGCCCGGGACCACCGGGACGCCCTGCAGAACAGAGGTTTCAGAAGGGCTCATGGCATGGATTAGAGCAAAACGTTGACAATCGCACGCGGACGACGGTAAAACCACATAGATCAACATAAATGTGGGGTAAACCCACATTCAACCTACATGGTCCGACGGGGGGCCTTTCGATGTATCCGGAGGAACGCCAGCAGGCGATCGCCGCACAGGTGATCACCCAGGGACGCGCCTCGGTCACCGAACTGGCCCAGGCCTACGACGTCACCACCGAGACGGTCCGCCGCGATCTCGCCGTGCTGGACCGCACCGGAGTGCTGCGCCGGGTGCACGGCGGGGCGGTGCCGATCCGCGCGCTGCATCTAATCGAACCGAGCGTCGAGGCGCGGGAGGCCACCCGCGCGGCCCACAAGCAGGCCATTGCGCGCGCCGCCGCGGAGTTCTGCCCGCAGTCCGGCGCCACCGTCCTGATCGACGCCGGCACCACGACCGCCCGACTGGCCGCCCTGCTTCCGGCGGACCGCGAACTGCTGGTCGTGACCAACTCGGTGCCCATCGCCGCCCGACTGGCCGGCCTGGGGTCGGTCTCGCTGCAGATGCTCGGCGGACGGGTGCGCGGACTGACCCAGGCGACCGTCGGCGACCAGGCCCTGGCCACCCTGACCGCGCTTCGCGTCGATGTCGCTTTCTTGGGGGCCAACGGCATCACCGTCCGGCATGGGTTGTCGACGCCCGACCCCGACGAAGCGGCGGTCAAGCGGGCCATGGTGGCATGCGCGAATTTTGTTGTGGTAGTTGCCGATTCATCGAAGATCGGCCAGGAGGAATTCATCAGCTTCGCGCCGATCCAGGCGCTGGACGTACTCGTCACCGACACCGAGATCAGTCCCGCGGACCGCGCGGAACTGACCGGCGAAGGACTGGAAATTGTTGTGGCCCGGGGGGCCGCATGATCGCAGTTGTCGCGCAGGGAGCAGCTTGATGGGAGCCGCATGATCATCACCGTCACCCCCAATCCGAGCATCGACCGCACAGTGACCCTGCCGGGCGAGTTGGTCCGCGGCGCCGTGCACCGGGTGACATCGGTCTCCTCCGAGCCCGGCGGCAAGGGCGTCAACGTGGCCCGCGCCCTCACACTGGCCGGCCTGGACACCGTCGCGGTGCTGCCGGCCGCCGAGCATGATCCGATCCTGGCCGGATTGCGGGCCCAGGGCGTCGCCCACCACGCGGTGCCGGTGGCCGCCGACGTCCGGACCAACCTCACCATCACCGAAAACGACGGCACCACAACGAAAATCAACGAGCCAGGGGCGGGACTGGAACCGTCGGAGGCCGAGGAACTGGCCTGGGCCGTCATGCAACGAGCCCGCGCCGATCACTGGGTGGTGCTGTCCGGTTCGCTGCCGCCGGGCCTGCCCGACCACTGGTACTCCGACCTGGTCGCGGCGCTGAAAGCCCACGGATGCAAGGTCGCGGTGGACACCTCCGACGCTCCGCTGACCGCGCTGGCCGACCGACTGGAACACGCCGCGCCGGATCTGATCAAGCCGAATTCCGAGGAACTGGCCGGCCTCGTCGGAGTCACCGCCGAGTCACTGGAGGACGCGGTGACCCGCGGTGACGCCGGCCCGGTGGTGGCCGCGGCCCGCCGGCTCATCGACCGCGGCGTGGGCGCCGTGCTGGCCACCCTCGGTGCGGCCGGCGCTGTGCTGGTCAACGCCGACGGGGCCTGGCTGGCGACCCCGCCGCCGATCACGCCGCGCAGCACCGTCGGCGCCGGCGACTCGTCACTGGCGGGCTACGTGCGCGCCGATGTCCTGGGTGCCAACGCCCCCGGGCGGCTACAGATGGCCGTCGCCTACGGCAGCGGGGCCGCTGCACTGCCCGGTTCGACGCTGCCGACGCCGGCTCAGATCAATCTCGACGACGTGGCCGTCACGTCGGTGACCACCCCATCCCATTCGACCCCATCCCATTCGACCCCATCCCAAGAAACCCAAGCCCAAGAAACCCAAGCCGACCCCGAAGGTGCGCTATGACCGAACCATCCATCATCGAGACCGCTCTGGTCGTTCTCGACGTCGACGCCGGATCGGACAAGGAGGCGGTGATCGGCCGGCTGGCGCGATTGGTCGCCGATGCCGGCCGGGCCGACGACGCTGCCGGCCTGCAGCAGTCGGCACTGGCTCGCGAGGCACAGTCCGCCACCGGCCTGCCCGGCGGCATCGCCATCCCGCACTGCCGCTCCGCGGCGGTCCGGACGCCTTCGATCGGGTTCGCCCGGCTGCGGCCGCCGGTCGACTTCGGCGCCGGCGACGGCCCGGCCGACCTGGTGTTCCTCATCGCCGCCCCGGAGGGCGGCGGCGCCGAGCACATGAAACTGCTGACCAGCCTGGCCCGCGCCCTGGTCCGTCCGGACTTCGTCCAGTCCCTGCGCGAGGCCCCCAGCGCGGAAGCCGTGGTGTCGCTGGTGGACAGCGTGGTGCACCCGGCCGGCGCGGGTGTGGCGGCAGCGACGGCGGTCGCGGCCGCCGCGCCGGCGGCGAAGGCGGGGAAATCGTTGGTCGCGATCACCGCCTGCCCAACCGGTATCGCTCACACCTACATGGCCGCCGACGCCCTGAAGATGGCCGCCGAGCGGGCCGGGATCTCGCTGACCGTGGAGACCCAGGGCTCCTCCGGCAGTACACCCCTGAGCGCCCAGACGATCGCCTCGGCGGACGCCGTCATCTTCGCCACCGACGTCGGCGTCAAGGACCGGCAGCGCTTCGCCGGCAAGCCGGTGATCGCCTCCGGCGTGAAACGGGCGATCAACGAACCCGACACGATGATCACCGAAGCCCTTGCGGCAGCGGACAACCCGAATGCGGCCCGCGTCCAGGGGGACGCGGCGTCGGCATCCGCATCCGCGATCGGCGCATCGGGCAACCTCGGGTGGGGAACGCGGATACGGCAGATCCTGCTGACCGGCGTGAGCTACATGATCCCGTTCGTCGCCGCCGGCGGCCTGCTGATCGCACTGGGCTTCCTGCTGGCCGGCTACGACATCGCCAATAAGCCGGAGGGCAAGACGGATTCGCTGGCGCACATCATCGCCAGCACCAACTCGCTGACCAACCTGCCCTCAGGTGGCCTGGCCCAGTACATCGGCGCGGTGCTGTTCACCCTCGGCGGCTTGGCGTTCGGATTCCTGGTGCCGGCCCTGGCCGGCTATATCTCGTTCGCCATCGCCGATCGGCCCGGCCTGGCGCCGGGCTTCACCGCCGGTGCGGTGGCGGGCTTCGTCGGGGCGGGCTTCATCGGCGGCATCGTCGGCGGTCTGATCGCCGGGTTCGCCGCGTTGTGGATCAGCAGTTGGAATGTGCCGCAATGGTTCCGCGGGCTGATGCCGGTGGTGGTGATACCACTGCTGGCCTCACTGATCGTCGGCCTGCTGATGTTCCTTCTGCTCGGTCGTCCGCTGGCCGATATCACCGCCGGGTTGACCAGGTGGCTGGGCGGGCTTTCCGGTGGGTCGGTGGTCCTGCTCGGCGTCATCCTGGGTCTGATGATGTGCTTCGACCTCGGCGGTCCGGTCAACAAGGCGGCCTACGCGTTCGCCACCGCCGGACTGAACATCGCCGAACCGGCCAGCCTCCGGATCATGGCAGCGGTGATGGCCGCCGGCATGGTGCCGCCGCTGGCGATGGCCCTGGCCACCACGTTGCGTCCGGGACTTTTCAGCGAACCGGAACGGGAGAACGGGCGGGCGGCCTGGCTGCTGGGCGCGTCGTTCATCTCCGAGGGCGCCATCCCGTTCGCCGCGGCCGACCCGTTCCGGGTGATCCCGTCGATGATGGCCGGCGGTGCGGTGACCGGCGCGATGATCATGGCCTTCGACGTGACGCTCAAAGCCCCCCACGGTGGCATCTTCGTGTTCTTCGCCATCGGCAAGCTGGTGTGGTTCCTGGTAGCTCTGGCTGCGGGGACGGTCGTCGCCGCCCTGGCGGTGATCGCGGCCAAGGAGTTCACCGGCGGCAAAACCGGCGCCCGGTCTGTCGCCCCTTCCGCCGAAACCGCCGTATCGGCGTGAGAGTTCGAGTAAAAATCACCTTACGTCGATCTCGATGCCCACCTAGAAGGAGCACTCCATGCCCAGCAAGACCGTCACCGTCGGTTCGGCGGTCGGCCTGCACGCCCGGCCGGCCGCGATCATCTCCGAGGCAGTCGTGAACGCAGGTGTTCCCGTCACGCTTTCGCTCGACGGCGGCGAGCCGGTGGATGCAGGCTCGGCGCTGATGATCATGACGCTGGGTGCGGGCAACGGCGCTTCGGTGACGGTGACCGCCGACGACGACGCCGTTGTCAACTCGATCGCCGCCCTGGTGGAGCAGGATCTCGACGCCTGAGTTAACCAATTCCAGCACCTGACAGGGCCCGGGTTAATCAGTTCGGGCAACCACGCCGTCTCCGGCACTCCATGGAACGGGAAACAATAGATGAACAAGACCGATCGTCCGCGTTTCAGGCAACGGTTGCGCTACACCGTCGATCTCATCCTGAGCAAAGGCGTCTTCGGCGTCTTTCTGCTCTCGGTCATCGGCACGCTATTGATTTTGTTCGTCCTGGTCCCAGTGCTGCTCGCCCTGCAGATCGTCACGATCGGAAAAGGTTCGTGGTCGGACGTTCCCGGGCTGATCTGGACCGACTTCGCGCAGGTCTTCAAACTCGGCAAGGCCCAAGGGCCGTGGGTCGATCAGCTCGGGACGGCGCTGATCGCGCTGCTCGGAATCTTCTTCACCGGCATCCTCTTCGGCATCTTGGTCAGGTCGGTCGGCGACAAAGTGAGCAAGCTGCGGGAGACCGGCGGCCAGATCATTGCCGAGCATCACACTGCGGTCGTGGGATGGTCGAGCATCGGCGAGACCGTCCTAGAACAACTCGCACTAGCGAACGCGAACCGCCGCAAACCCGTCGTCGCAGTTCTGGATACCCATTCGAAGTTGGCGAACGAGACAGCGACCAAAGACCTCGACACCCGCAACACCGTGGTGATGTTCCGCAAGGGAAAACCCATCAAGCCCGCCGATCTGGACATCATCCGGGTCGATTTGGCCGACCACGTGATCGTCATGGCCGATTGGGCTGCCGATAACTACGACGAGCAGATCATCACCGAACTCCTGGCCCTATCGCGCTACAAGGACAAGCACCCGAACTGGAACTCAACGGTCGTGGCGACGCTGAAGAACGGACAGAACACCGCTTCGGCAGAGATCGCCGCGGAGTTCCCGGTGGTGATCCTGGATGTCCGTAAGTTCCTCTCGCGGTTGATGCTCCGGACGACGCTGCAACCAGGCCTGTACAGCGTCTACACCGACCTGTTCAACTTTGGCGGCGACGAACTGTATTTCACCCGTGAGCCGAACCTGATCGGCAAGACCCTGGGAGAGGCGCTCTCCGCCTACCCTGATTCCTCACCGGTCGGGATCAAGACACCGCAGGGCGCGTTCCTTCATCCCGACCTGGGCACCGTCATCGGCCCCGAAGATCAACTGGTGCTGATCACCAGGGACGACGACACCGCGATCGTCGGTCCGGTCGCCGAATTCGACGAATCCGCAATCCTTTCCTATGCCGCCCCGGTCTCCGGTGTCCATCATGCCAGTCGCGAGCGGTGGCTTTTTGTGGGCTGGAGCCCGACGCTGGGCGACTTTCTGCACGAACTGGACAGCTACTCCCCCGAGACGGTCGAGGCGGACATCGTCTGCCGGGAAGGCGATGTCGATCGCATCAGCCAAGCCGACACCGCGCATGGTGGAATCAAAGTCACGGTCTCGGAGTGGCCGGACCACGTCGATCCGTCACAGATGCTGCACGACAAGAAGCTGTCCTCGTTCGACTACGTGGTGATCTTCAACCAGACGGCCGAACCCGACAGTCGCGACCGCAGCACGTTCATGGTGATGCTGCAGGCCAGCGCGATCGCACAGTCGTTACCCGAGGGCCAGCGTCCGGCAATCGTGACCGAGTTGATCGAACCCAAACTCCGCAAGCTGTGCAAACCCGGGCTGGGCGACATCGTCGTGGACTCCGAGATCGTGGCGCTGATGACGGCCCAGCTCAGCGAGAATCCCGACTTGCTACCGATCATGGTCGATCTGTGCGATGCGGGCGGCTCGGAGATCTACCTCAAGGACGCCGGAATCTACCTGCGGCCAGGACCGGTGAACTACGCCACCGCGGTCGAGTCGGCACGCCGACGGGGTGAAATCGCAATCGGATACCTCCGCCGAGCCGACGCCAAGAATGCGAGAGCGAACTTCGGCATCCTCATCAATCCCAACAAGAATTCGGTGATCGAATTCGAAGCGGGAGACCAGTTGATCGTCATCGCCGAGGATCAGTTCTGACACGAAAACCATGTGACCACAACCGGTCACCGGGTGCTCGGTAGGTCAGGCGGATTCGGTGAGTGGTTCAAGGGTGCAGCTGTAGCCGAGCGCTTGGAGTTGCTTGACTGCTCGTGTTGTGGCGGCGGCGGTTCGGTGTGCGCTGCAGTAGTCAGCGCCGGGGCCGCGGTAGAGCCGAGAGCGCGGCGATGCCGAGGACGCGGTCCTCATTATCCGTTGCAGGGCAGGCACTTTCGCTGATTCGAAATTAGTGTCATGCCAAGTTGCGCGAGCAATCCGGGCTAAACCTCGATCCACTGATGTAGTGGGCGAATGGCGGGTGTCGGAATAAGGAAAGTGCCTTCTGAGCTGGGATGATTGGAGTTCTCACACAACAATCTGACCGGCACGAGAAAGGCACTTCCGGTGATAGTGTCGCACAGGTTCAAGGCCGAGTCGGCGGTGTTCGACGACGACCCTCTCGTGTCGTGCGCGGGGCTGGTGCCGGTGATGACGCTGGCTGAGCAGACC
>CAIRCP010000041.1 GCA_903877095.1 uncultured Actinomycetes bacterium
CAGGAGCGCAGCGATTCGGGGATTGACCCCAGCGGGCAGGAGCGCAGCGACTCGGGGATTGACCCCAGTGGGCGGGAGCGCAGCGACTCGGGGATTGACCCCAGCGGACTAGAGCAGCCTGTCCATGCACTTGGTCTCCACCCGCCGCGTCATCCGCCAGCCGTCGGGAGTGCGGACGAACTCGTCGTCGTACCACAGTGCGCAGAACAGGATCTGGCCGTCGCCGCCCAGTTTCATGGGGTTAAAACACGCGGTTCGCCCGGTCGCTGTATCGCCGGCCAACCGGATGTCGAAGTTGCCGACCAGGTGGTAGTAGGCCGGGAAATTGGGCAGCACCTCGGCTAGCCAGGCCTTCACCTGGGGGTAGTCGCCGTCGATACCCCCCATGGCGCGGTAGTCGATGTAGGCGTCGGGGGTGAAGATCCGATCCAGATCGTCGAATCTCCGCTGGTCGATGGCCGACGCGTAATTCACCAGCAATTGCTGGATCTCCAGCCGGTCCGAGATTTCCGCCAGGTCGAGCATGCGCCAATTGAACACCGAACACCGGCAATGACGCCGCCGGGGACGGGTTAGGCTCACTGCCCATGCGCAGGCTCGCAGCCGCTCTCGCGGCGTCTCTCACGCTGTTCGCACCCACCCTCGTCGGGGGCGCCGGCGTCCCCGCTTCGGCCGATCCGAGCGTTCAGCCGGCCGGATCGATGCCCATCCCGGACGGCCCGGCACCGGCCTGGATCATCGCCGACCTCGACAGCGGTGAGGTGCTGGCCGGCCGCGACATGTATGCGGCCCACCCACCCGCCAGCACCATCAAGACGCTGCTGGCCCTCACCGCCCTCGACGAATTGAATCTGGACGCCACCACCGTGGCCACCCAGGCCGACACCTACGTGGAGTGCAACTGCGCCGGCATCAAGCCGGGCCGCAGCTATACCGCGCGCCAACTGCTCGACGCCACTCTGCTGGTGTCCGGGAACGACGCCGCCAACGCCTTGGCCGACATGCTCGGCGGCTACGACGTCGCGGTCGACAAGATGAACGCCAAGGCGGCGGCGATCGGCGCCACCGACACCCACGCGACGTCCCCGTCGGGTCTGGACGGGCCGGGCGGGTCCGGCTGGACCTCTCCGCATGACCTGGCAGCGATTTTCCGGGCCGCGATGGCCAACCCGACCTTCGCTCAAATCACCGCTCAGCCGGTGGCGATGCTCCCCACCGATTCCGGGGAGAAGCCACTGGTCAACCAGGACGAACTGCTGGTGCGCTACCCGGGTGCCATCGGCGGCAAGACCGGCTACACCAACGCCGCACGCAAAACGTTCGTCGGAGCTGCCGAGCGCAACGGCCGCCGCCTGGTCATCGCGATGATGTACGGGCTCGTCCATGAGGGCGGCCCTACCTACTGGGATCAGGCCGCAGCTCTGCTCAACTGGGGCTTCGCCCAGGGCCCCGCGGCATCGATCGCGACGCTGTAGCCGGACCGGTTACACCACAGCGGCCGCCCCGTCTTTAGGGCGGCCGCCGTGGGCGGGTCTGTTACCGGCGTCCGCCGCCGCCTTCGCCGCCAGCGTTGAAGCCCGGTGAGGCGACTTCAGCTTCGGTCAGTTCGAACGGCGGCTGCGCAAGATCGTTGGGTACCGCCACCAGTGCCGGGTCCGTCTCCGACGGCATGCTTCCGGCGGGCGTCAGCGCCCCTTCTGCGGTGGCGTAGGGATCGTACGGCGGGGGCGCCACGTCCTCCGGTTCATCGGACACGGTGTGCGGTTGGAGCGGGTCCTGACCCTCGATCCAGGCCAGGATGTCGCGAACGCCGTCGTTCCACACGACGCTGTTGGGAACGTCGCCCACCACGTCGAAGTACAGCTTGTTCGTGTTCGACGCACCCCAGATGGCGGGGTAGTAAGCACCCGATTCCGCACGGGCGCCAAACCGGAGGATCGCCGGGTCGGCCATGCCGCCGTAGCCGTTGACCTTGATTTTCGCCGAGTACAACTTGCCGTTGTGGGGCACCGGAGCGTTGCTGGGGCGCAGCGTGTACACCGTGTAACCGATGTACGGCAGGCTGTTCGGGCCGTTGAGGGTCTCTTCCTCGCCGTAGGTCTTGATGTTGTCGGCAGCCGAGGCTGACGGGACGGTAGCCGCACCAATGCCGAAGGTGATGACGGCGGCAGCGGCGGCCCCTACTAGCTTCTGGATATCCACGCGGGCTTCCTTCCTGTGCTGATCGTTGCGCAAACCGTACCCCGAGCCGGACTTCTAAAACGAAGTACTCGGCGGGTTAGCAATCATTCCGATACCCCGTCGAACCCCTACCGCGGTCGGCAACGGCTAACCTCGGCGGACATGTCTGTGCTGTCGCAGGGTCGGTGGCGTGGCGCTGCGGCGGCCATGATGAGTCTGATCGCGGTCGTCGGGCCAGTTCGCGCCGTCGCCGAGCCCGGCCAGCCCGCTGCGATCGCGCCGCCCGCGGGCCCGGCGCCGGCGTGGCTGGTCGCCGATACCGTCAGCGGACGCATTCTCGGCGCCCAGGATGCCTATGGCCCGCACGCACCGGCCAGCACCATCAAAGCGCTGCTGGCGATGGTGGTCTTCGATGAGCTGGGACTGGATGCCGCGGCCCGGGCGACGGTGGCCGAGACCGACGTGGAGTGTTCGTGTGTAGACCTGGTCCCCGGCCAGGTGTACACGGTGCGCCAGCTGCTCGACGCGCTGCTGATCGTGTCCGGCAACGACGCGGCCAACATGCTCGCCGACATGGTGGGCGGCACCCCGGCGGCACTGGCGAAGATGAACGCCAAAGCCGTCGCGGTGGGCGCGCGCTCCACCCGGGCCGGATCCCCGTCCGGCCTGGACGGTCCGGGGTGGGAGTCGGTGACCACGCCGTATGACCTGGCCATGATCTACCGTGCCGCGCTGAGCTACCCGCTGTTCGCCCAGATCCTCCACCAGTCCACCGCGTCGTTCCCGAACGGGGCGGGCGGCGTCAAGCAGATCGCCAGCCACGACCCGAACCTGCGCAGCTACCCCGGCTTCATCGGCGGCAAGACCGGTTACACCAACCTGGCCCAGGAGACCTACGTCGCGATCGCCCAGCGGGACGGCCGGCAACTGATCGCGGTGATGATGTACGGCGAAGACGATCTGTGGGACCAGGGCCGGGCGCTACTGAACTGGGGCTTCGCGCAGGGCTGATCCGCCGTTCGCGGGCGGCGGTCTTCGGTGACGGCGAGGCTGTAACGTTCGACCTGTTCGAGGACCCGCAGAGCAGAGGCGTTTCCAGGGTGAACCCGAGGCATAAAGAGATGTACCAGGCCGCGATGCACTGCATGCGGTCCGGGAACCTGGGCCGAGCTGAGGAACTTCTGCAGAAGCTCAGGACATACCGGCCCTCGGATCTGGCAGTGCTGTACGGCCTGGCCGAAATCGGTTTCATCACCGGGCGGCCGGACCTGGTCATCGGGATCATGCGGCGCTGCATCGAACTGGACCCCGATGACGGCGGGGCCTATCACAACCTCGGCAACGCGCTGCGCTCCAAAGGCCACCACGACGAGGCCCTCGTCGCACTGGAGGCGGCGATCCGCCTCACGCCCACGCTGGCGGACGCGTACAACACTCTGGGCCTGACCTTGAAAGACCTCGGGCGGATGGACGAAGCCGTGGCGGCATTCCGCAAGGCCGTTGCGCTGAATCCTTCCTTCGCCGTCGCCCACAGCAACCTGTTGTTGTTCCTCAATTACCAGCCCGGCATCGGACCCCGGGAAGTTTTCGAGGAGCATCGCCAGTGGTCGAGAAGTCACGAGGCGGCCCTGAAGGGGCGCGTCCGTCCGTTCGCCAACGACCGCGATCCGCAGCGCAGACTTCGCGTCGGCTATGTCTCCGCCGATCTGCGGCTGCATTCGGTGGCGTACTTCCTGTTGCCGCTCCTCGAACATCACGACCGCGAGCAGGTACACGTCACCGCCTATTCCAACAGCGCGGTGGTGGATGAAACCACGATGCGAATTCAGCACAGCGTCGATGCGTGGCGCCCCATCGCCGGCGCCCCCGACGAGCAGGTAGCGGCGCAAATCCGCGCCGACGGGATCGACATCCTGGTTGACCTCGCCGGTCATACCGCTGGGCATCGACAGCAGGTCTTCGCGCAGAAACCGGCGCCGGTCCAGATAACCTGGCTCGGCTATCCCGGCAGCACGGGGCTGGACGCGATGGATTACCGCTGCAGCGATCCCCAAGCCGACCCGCCGGGGGATGCGACGCGGTTGTCCAGCGAGCAGGTGCTGCTCCTCCCCCGGACCACCTGGTGTTTCCTTCCGCTTTCCGGCGCCCCGGCGGTAGCGCCGCTGCCGGCGCTGACGACGTCGGGAGTCACCTTCGGCAGCTTCAACAACTTCGGCAAGATCTCCCCGGCAACGCTGGACATGTGGGCCGAAGTGCTCCGGCAGACGCCCGGTTCACGCCTCCTTCTCAAGAACGTGGCGATGCGCAGCGCCGCGGCCGTCACCCAGACACAGGACCTATTCGTCAGCCGCGGCATCGCCGCAGACCGGATCGAACTGCTGGGCCACGATGCGTCGCTGCTCGATCACCTGAACCAGTACAACCGGATAGACCTGGCCCTGGACACATTTCCCTACCACGGCACGACGACGACCTGCGAAGCGTTGTGGATGGGGGTGCCGACCATCACGCTCGCGGGCGACAATCACGCATCGAGGCCCGGAGTGAGCCTTCTGGCGAGCGTCGGCCTGGGCGATCTGGTCGCGTACACACCGGCGGAGTACGTCGACAAGGCCGTGGGACTCGCGGGCGACCTGCCCAGACTCGCCGACATCCGCGCAGGTTTACGCCAAGCGATGCTCGAGTCGCCCCTGATGGACGGCGAATCGTTCGCCCGAGACATGGAGGCGGGCTACCGCCGAGCGTGGCGCGCGTGGTGTCGGCCGACGGCCGGCTGACCTTCCGGGGGCACGGCACCGGTGCGTTGCCCCGCCGCCACGTTAGTGCTTGCCGGGGAACTTCAGCTTGGACAGGTCGAAGTCCGCCAGCCCCGGGGGCAGGTCCTTCAGTCCGTCGGGCATCTGCGACAGATCCGGGAAGCCGGGGGGCAACCCCGCACCCATCGGACCGCCCATCAACGGGTTGTGTACCCGCGCCGGAGTCGGCCCCCGGCCCCTGCCCTTGCCCTTCTTCTTGTTGTTCTTCGAGCTGCGCTTAGTGCTGGAGCGGCGACCGAACGGCATGCCCATCGCACCGGCCATCTGCGACATCATCTTGCGGGCTTCGAAGAACCGGTCGACGAGCTGGTTGACCTCGGCGACCGTGACGCCCGAACCGTTGGCGATCCGCAGCCGGCGAGAGGCGTTGATGATCTTCGGGTCGGCCCGCTCGTCGGGCGTCATACCGCGAATGATGGCCTGGATACGGTCGAGATGGCTGTCGTCGACGGCGGCCAGAGCGTCTTTCATGCCGGCCGCGCCGGGCAGCATCCCGAGCAGGTTGCCGATCGGGCCCATCTTGCGGATGGCCAGCATCTGCTCCAGGAAGTCCTCCAGCGTCAGCTCGCCGGAGCCGATCTTGGCGGCAGCCTCTTCGGCCTTCTGGGCGTCGAAGACCTGCTCGGCCTGTTCGATCAGGGACAGCATGTCGCCCATCCCGAGGATGCGGCTGGCCATCCGGTCCGGGTGGAAGACGTCGAAGTCCTCCAGCTTCTCGCCGGTGGAGGCGAAAAGGATTGGTACGCCGGTTATTTCGCGCACGGAGAGTGCAGCGCCGCCACGGGCGTCGCCGTCGAGCTTGGTCAACACCACACCGGTGAAGCCGACGCCCTCGCCGAACGCCTGTGCGGTGGCGACCGCATCCTGGCCGATCATCGCGTCGAGGACGAACAGCGTCTCGTCGGGCTGGACGGCATCGCGGATTGCGGCGGCCTGGGCCATCAGCACGTCGTCGATGCCAAGTCGGCCGGCGGTGTCGATGATGACCACGTCGAAGTGCTTGGCCCGGGCCTCCTCCAGGCCCCAGGCGGCGACGTGGACCGGATCACCGGGTCCCCAGCCCTCGGTCTCCATCGACTCCGGCGACGTTCCAGGGTGCGGCGCGTAAACGCTGACGCCGGCCCGCTGACCGACGATCTCCAGTTGGGTCACCGCGCCGGGGCGCTGCAGGTCGCAGGCCACCAGCAGCGGCGTGTGGCCCTGGTTGCGCAGCCACCTGGCCAGCTTGCCGGCCAGTGTTGTCTTACCTGCGCCCTGCAGACCGGCCAGCATGATGACCGTCGGCGGGGTCTTGGCGAAGGCGAGTTGGCGGGTCTGGCCGCCGAGGATGCCGACAAGCTCATCGTTGACGATCTTGATGACCTGCTGGGCAGGGTTGAGCGCGCCGGACACCTCAGACCCGCGGGCGCGTTCCTTGACCCGGCTGATGAACTGCCGGACCACGGGCAACGAGACGTCCGCCTCGAGCAGCGCCACTCGGATCTCCCGGGCGGTGGCGTCGATATCGGCGTCGGTCAGCCGGCCTTTGGCGCGAAGCCCGGACAGCGCGCTTGTGAGCCGGTCAGAGAGCGATTCAAACACCCGGCCAGCCTAGCGGGTGCGACGGTGCAGCCGGGCACACCGGCTTGCGCCGGCCTAGGTCCAGATCAGCCGGTCGCCTGGGCCGGTTTGTGCCGGGGCGGGCAGAGACGCGTACAACTCGCTTTCCAGCGCCTCTCGCGCCGCCCGGGAGGTCGGTGCAGACACGGCGAAAACGTCGATCACCGAGGAGCCGCGGGTGGTGATCTTGGCCCAATCGATGTCGACCCCCGACCGCTCGAACACCCCGGTGAGCACCGCGAGCAGTCCGGTGCGATCGCTGGCGCGGATCTCGACGAGTTGCTGTCCTGATTCGGTGGCGGCGTGCCACAGCACTCGGGGCGGCGCGGGAGCGGCGGCCGGCACCGCGAGTTTGGGCTCACCGGCCCGGTCGGTGCCGTGCACGGCGGCATCGCGATCGCGCTTCTGCAGAGCTCCGATGACATCCAGCTCGCCCCTGAGGGCCTGAATGAATTGCTGGCGAAGCAGTTCGGCGGCCGGCGGCGAACCGAACAGCGGTGAGACGACGAAGGTGTTGATTGCCGCCGTCGTTCCAGCCGTCGTTCCAGCTACTGCCCCGCCGGGCAGAACCGCGCTGTTCACCGCTGCCGAATGCACGCTGAGCCCGTTGAGCGCCAGCACCCCGGCGGCCTTGGACAACAGCCCGCGGCGGTCCGGAGCGATCATCGTCACCGCAAAGGTCTGGGGCGACTCGCCCGGAACCAACTCCACGTGCACCGCGCCGTCGCGGGCCAGCGAAAGATGTTCTTCCGGAATGGGTTCGGGGTGCGGCTCGGGTTCGCCGGCCATCATCGCCCGGCAGCGGCGCACCAGGTCGCCGACGAGCGTCGACTTCCATTCGCCCCACACGCCCGGTCCGGTCGCCAGCGAATCGGCTTCGGTCAGGACGTGCAGCAACTCCAGAAGGACGGCGTCACCGCCGACGACGTCGACGACAGCGCTGACCGTCGCCGGGTCCTGCAGATCGCGTCGGGTGGCCGTGGTGGCGAGCAGCAGATGATGGCGCACGATCAAGGCCAGCAGCCGCACGTCGGACGGCCACAGTCCCAGCCGCTCCCCTACTCGGGTGGCCAGTTCGGCGCCGATCACGCTGTGATCGCCGCCGCGACCCTTGCCGATGTCGTGCAACAACGCGCCGAGCACCAGAAGGTCGGGCCGCGACACCCGCGTGGTGAATGCGCTTGCGCGCGAGACCGTTTCGACGAGATGACGGTCGACGGTCCAGGTGTGCACCGGATCTCGCGGGGGCAGGTCGCGCACCGCGCCCCACTCCGGGAAGAGCCGGCCCCACAGACCGGTGCGGTCCAGCGCCTCGATGGTGGTCACCGCAGTCGGCCCGGCGCTGAGCAGCACCAACAGGTTCTCCAGCGCATCCCGCGGCCAGGGCGCCCGCGGTCCGGGCGCGGTGTCGACGAGTCGGGCCAGCGTGGAGGCCGCGATCGGGATGCCGGTTGAGGCTGACGCGGCCGCGACGCGCAGGATCAGCCCGGGGTCGCGATGCGGCTTGGCATCGCGGGCCAGAACCACCTCGCCGGCGTACTCCACCACACCTTCGTCGAGTGGACGGCGGACCGGACGCCGCAGGGCCGACAGTCCGCGGCGCGGCAGTGCGTTGGCGGCGGTGCGCAGGCCCGCATCGACGTAGTAACTGACGGTGCGCGCGGAATCGGAGAGCATACGGGCCAGGTCGAACCGGTCACCGATGCGCAGCGCCGCGCCGACTTCGTCGGCATACTGGGCCAGCAGTTGGTCCCGTCCCCGTTTGGACACCCGATGCAGTTCGGTGCGAACGTTCAACAGCGCCAGGTGCGCCGCGGCCAGCGAGCCCGCCGGGGAGTCGCTGCCGACACCGGGGTAGACGTCGGCGAGCTGCCCGAGCGCCAGTGCATTGAGCAACTGCACATCACGGAGCCCGCCCATCCCGGCCTTGAGATCGGGCTCGGCACGGTGGGCGATCTGGCCGCTGCGCTGCCAGCGCGCCCTGCTCTGGTCCACCAGTTCCTCGAAGCGGGAAGCGATTCCGGCACGCCACTGCCGCCGCGCTCCCCCGATCAACTGGGTCGAGAGGCGCTGGTCGCCGGCGATGTGCCGGGCTTCGAGCATCGCCAGCCCGGCTGAGATGTCCGAGCCGGCCACCTGCAGCGCTTCGGAGACGGTTCGAACACTGTGGTCGAGCCGAATGTTGGCGTCCCACAACGGATACCACAGCAACTCGGCGACCTGAGTGACCGTTTCGACGGGCATGTCGTCATGCAGCAGCATCAGATCGAGATCGGAATAGGGAACCATTTCGCGCCGGCCCAGCCCGCCGGTCGCGACGATCGCGAATCCACTCTCCGCGGTGATCCCGAGTTCGGCGGCCTTGGTCACGAGCCACAGTTCGTGCAGATCGAGCAACGCTTCCCGCAGTGCGGCGGCGTCCAGTCGGCGCTGCCCGGTTTCGAGTAACTGTCGGCTCGCCGCGGCCAGATCGGTCGCCGGGTGAAGCGACCCCGCCGCCGGGGGTACCCACCTCCCGGCGGCGAAGTCGCTCCTGCGTTTGGTCATTTCGGTGTCCGAAGCGTCAGAGCGCGTCGGATCCCCGCTCGCCGGTACGCACCCGGACGATGGTCTCGACCGGGCTGACCCAGACCTTCCCATCGCCGATCTTGCCGGTCCGCGCCGCGGCCACGATGGTGTCGACCACCCGGTCCACGGCGACGTCGTCGACGACGACCTCGACGCGAACTTTCGGCACGAAGTCCACGGAGTACTCCGCACCGCGGTAGACCTCGGTGTGTCCCTTCTGCCGCCCGTAGCCCTGGACCTCGCTGACCGTCATACCCAGCACGCCCAACTCTTCCAGGCCGGTCTTGACGTCTTCGAGTGTGAACGGCTTGATGATCGCAGTGATCAGCTTCATGTTTCCTATACCTCCGCGCCATGTCGAGTGAGGACCGAGCCACCACCGGTGGCCGCGAAGTCGTACGCGGTCTCCGCGTGTTCGGCTTCGTCGATGCCGGCCGCCTCAGCCTCCGGGTCGAGCCGCAGTCCGATGGTGTATTTCACGAGCAAGGCCAAGATAGCCGTGACGACTGCCGAGTAACCCAGAACCGAGAAGGCACCGACGACCTGACGCCACAACTGATCGGTGCCGCCGCCGTAGAACAAGCCCGCGACGGCTGCCGGCGCCTCCGGCGCCGCGACCAGACCGACCATCAAAGTACCGATCAGACCGCCCACCAGGTGCACGCCGACGACGTCGAGGGAATCGTCGAAACCGAACTTGAACTTCAGCCCGACCGCCAGGGCGCACAGCACACCCGCGGTGGTACCGATTGCCAGAGCGCCGACCACGTTTACCGAGGAGCAGGACGGGGTGATGGCGACCAGGCCGGCGACGACACCCGACGCGGCGCCCAGCGAGGTGGCATGTCCATCGCGAAGACGCTCGGTAAGCAGCCAGGCCAGCATCGCCGCTGCCGTCGCGATCGTGGTCGTGACGAACGTAGTGCCCGCGATGCCTCCGGACGAGACAGCCGAACCCGCGTTGAACCCGTACCAGCCGAACCACAGCAGGCCCGCGCCCAGCATCACGAACGGCAGGTTGTGCGGACGCATCGGGGTCCCCGGCCAGCCCGACCGCTTCCCAAGGATGATCGCCAGCACCAGACCCGCCACGCCGGCGTTGATATGCACCGCGGTTCCGCCGGCGAAGTCGATCGCCTTCAGCTTGGTCGCGATCCAGCCGCCATGCTCACCGGTGACCCCGTCGAACGCGAACACCCAGTGCGCCACCGGGAAATAGACAAACGTGGACCACAAGCCCGCGAACACCAGCCAGCCGCCGAACTTCAGTCGATCGGCAACGGCGCCGGAGATCAGCGCGACCGTGATGATGGCGAACATCAACTGGAACGCGACGAACACCGTCTGCGGAATCGTTCCGGCCAGCGGAATACCAACCTCAGCGATCGCTTCGATCCCGGCTTTCGGGTCGGCGATCACCTCGGCGACGGCGTTGCCACCGATCAGTCCTTTGAGCCCGAAATACTGGCTCGGATCACCGAACAGATTGTTGACGTCATTACCGAATGCCAGCGAATAGCCGTAAAGCACCCAGAGCACGGTGACGACGCCCATGGCGCTGATGCTCATCATGATCATGTTCAGGACGCCCTTGGCGCGAACCATGCCGCCGTAGAAGAACGCCAGGCCGGGGGTCATCAGCAATACGAGTGCGGCGCTTGCCAGCATCCATGCCGTGTCACCGGTGTCCGGCACTCCCAGAACCGGGAATGTGTCCACTCGAAGTTTCCTCCTCACACGTCGCGGCCGAACGCCGACGACTGAGAAAGACATTGCGCAGTGGTTGTTTCAGAAGGGACGCCTTGGTGTTGCGCCGAGGTGAACGGATTGCCCGTTGTTGTTTCGCTGTTGTAAACCCACCGGGATTCGAGAGGTTTCGGTGCGGTCAGCCCAGCAACGCGTCCACGAACGCAGCCGGCTCGAACGGCGCCAGATCGTCGGGGCCCTCGCCCAGACCGACCAGCTTCACCGGCACGCCGAGTTCCTGTTGCACGCGGAACACGATGCCGCCCTTGGCAGTTCCGTCGAGTTTGGTCAGCACCACGCCGGTGATGTCAACCACTTCGGCGAACACCCGCGCCTGCGTCAGCCCGTTCTGACCGATGGTGGCGTCGAGCACCAGCAGCACCTCATCGACCATCGCCGCCCGTTTTTCCATGACGCGCTTGATCTTCCCGAGTTCGTCCATCAGGCCGGTCTTGGTGTGCAAACGTCCCGCGGTGTCGATGACCACGACGTCGGCGCCCGACGCGATACCGATGTCCACCGCGTCGTAGGCCACCGAAGCCGGGTCTGCGCCTTCGGCACCCCGGACCACCTCCGCGCCGGCCCGCGACGCCCAGGTCTGCAGTTGGTCGGCGGCTGCGGCCCGGAACGTGTCGGCGGCGCCGAGCACCACCCGCCGGCCGTCGGCGACCAGAACCCGGGCCAGTTTCCCGACGGTGGTGGTCTTGCCGGTGCCGTTGACCCCGACCACCAGGAGTACCGACGGTGTGTCGGCGTGGGGCAGCGCCCGGATGGCTCGGTCGAATTCGGGGTTCAGTTCTTGGATGAGGACCTGGCGCAGCACGGCGCGGGCCTGCGCCTCGTTGCGCACACTGCCCGCAGCCATGGCCGCCCGCAGGTGTTCGGTGACCGAAGCGGTGGTCGTCGGGCCGAGGTCTGCCACCAGCAGGGTGTCCTCGACCTCTTCCCAGGAATCCTCGTCGAGATCGCCGCCGCCGAGCAGTCCCAGCATGCTGCGGCCGAACGCGTTCTGCGATTTGGCCAGCCGCCCGCGCAGGCGTTCCAGACGACCTGCCGTCGGCGCGATGTGATCCCGTTCGGGGGCCGGAGCCAGTTCCGGGGCAGGGGCAGGGGCGTTCACCGTCTCGGTGACGGTCTCCGTCAGGATCACGGTCTCCGTCAGGGTCTCCTCGTCCACCGCGGGGTTGGGCAGCACCCCGGTGTCGATGGCGACCGGCTCGTCGATGACCAGCGGTTCGGGCAGGCTGACCTGGGTGATCGGCCGCTTCAGCGAGTCCCGCGGGATGGCGGCGTCGTCACCGACGCCCGGCAGGCCAACACCGGAATCGGCGTACTCCGGCTCGACCGTTCCGGTCGCGAGGTGATCGTCAGCCCCACCGGTGTCGAGGTAGTCCTCCTCGACGGTGCCGTAGTCAAGCTCCACCGTGGTATCGACGGCCGGCGCCGGGGTGGGGGTGGGCACCCGCCGCGGCGGCAGGGGGCGCGCGATCGTCGCAGGTGCTGACGATTGTGTGAACGTGATGCCCGACTTGGGGGTGTAGCCGCCGGACCGGTCCACCTTTGTGGGAGCCTCGATCTCGACGGTTCCGGTTCCGGTTCCGGGTCCCGATTCGGTGCTGGTGCTGGTGCCGGGGCGCAGGCTCGGTCGCAGGCTGACTTGACGCCGCCGGTAGAGCACCGAACCGACGACCAATGCGAGGATGACGAGGATGGCGACGACCGCGATGGCGATCCAGAGACCCTGTGACACCGTGACATTGTCCCAGGGATTCCTGTCGTGCCGCCGCGTCCCAGGCAAACTCGTCGGAGATCGACGGCTCGGAGGTCGACAACCATGACCGAGGTGCTGGCCACGCGCAAACTGCGCCACATCGAGGCGTGCCTGACCGGCCCGGTGGAGTACGTCGGGGTCACCACCGGCTTCGAGCGCGTCACGCTGCCCTACAACGCGCTGACCCAGACCAGCCTGGCCGGCGTGGACCTGTCCACCACATTCCTGGGCGTGCCTTTGCAGGCACCGGTGCTGATCGGCGCGATGACCGGCGGTGCCGAGTTGGCCCGCACCATCAACCGCCACCTGGCGCAGGCCGCCCAGAAACTCGGTGTCGGCATGATGCTGGGTTCCCAGCGGATCATGCTGGGCGACCACCAGGCCGCCCAGGCTGCAGCCGCCAGTTTCGACGTCCGCGATCTGGCGCCCGACGCCCTGCTGATCGGCAACATCGGCATCGCTCAGATGTCCGACGACCTGGCGCCCCGACTGGCTGCCGCGCTGGCGCGGGTCGGCGCGAACGCCGTTGCGGTGCACACCAATCCGCTGCAAGAGGCGATGCAGGACAACGGCGACACCGATTTCGCCGGTACCATCGGCCGACTGGGCCGGCTCGCCAGCGAACTGGACTACCCGGTGCTGGTCAAGGAGGTCGGCCACGGGATCGGGGCGGCCGCAGCGCGGCAGTTGCGCGGGCTTCCCATCGCCGCGGTCGACGTGGCCGGCGCCGGCGGCACGTCATGGGCACGGGTGGAGCAGGTCGTCCGCTACGGCGAGGTGCGCTATCCCGCGATCGCCGACTGGGGGGTGCCGACGGCCCAGGCGCTGCGGGAAGTGCGCGAAGTGCTGCCCGGAATGCCGCTGGTGGCCTCGGGCGGAATCCGCACCGGAGTGGATGCCGCCAAGGCACTGGCGATGGGCGCGGACGTGGTGGCGCTGGCCCGTCCGCTGCTGGCCCCGGCCATCGAGTCCGCGGCCGCTGTGGTCGACTTCCTCGGCGCATTCATCGAAGAACTGCGCGTATGCCTGCACGGCTGCGGCGCGCCGGATCTGACTGCGCTGCGCCGGGTCGAACTCCGCTCGGACTAGTTGCCGGCGGCCAGAACGGCCTGAATCTCCTCGCGGCTCTGCGCGGTCCGCAACCGATCCACCTGAGCTTTGTCCAGGAAGACGTGGGCGATCTGGGTGAGCAGAGATCGTCAAGAGCGGCGAAGCCATCAAGGTGACGGTGGAGCCGGCGTAAGCCGGCGACAGACGACGGTGGAGCCGGCGTAAGCCGGCGACAGACGACGGTGGAGCCGTATCCGCTCAGGTAGCGACCAGGTTCTCCCCGCGCATGCGCTGGGAGATGACCTGGGTGATGCCGTCGCCCTGCATCGACACCCCGTAGAGCGCGTCGGCGATCTCCATCGTCGGCTTCTGGTGGGTGATGACGATGAGCTGGGACTGCAAACGCAACTGTTCGAAGAGTCCGATGAGACGGCGCAGGTTGACGTCATCGAGGGCGGCCTCGACCTCGTCCATCACGTAGAACGGCGACGGCCGGGCACGGAAAATGGCGACCAGCATGGCGACCGCCGTCAGCGACTTCTCCCCGCCGGACAGCAGCGAGAGCCGCTTGACCTTCTTGCCCGGCGGCCGGGCCTCCACCTCCACGCCGGTGGTCAGCATGTCGCTGGGGTCGGTGAGCAGTAGCCTTCCCTCTCCCCCGGGGAACAGCGCGGCGAAGACCGCGGAGAACTCTCGCTCGACGTCGGCGTAGGCCTCGGTGAATACCTGGAGGATCCGTTCGTCGACGCCGGTGATGACATCCAGCAGGTCCTTGCGGGCCGCTTTGACATCCTCCAGTTGGGTGGACAGGAAGTTGTAACGCTCCTCCAGTGCGGCGAACTCCTCCAGCGCCAACGGGTTGACCCGGCCCAGTTCGGCGAGTTCGCGTTCAGCGCGTTTGGCGCGACGCTCCTGGCTGGCCCGATCGAACGGCATCGGCGTGGGCGCGACCACCAGTTCCCCACGGTCCTTGGCCTGTTCGTACTCGGCCATCTCCAGTTCCGACGGCGGCAGGGTGACCTCGGGACCGTACTCGGCGACCAGGTCGTCGCCGGTCATGCCGAACTGGTCCAGGACAATCTGCTCGAGTTGCTCGATGCGAAGGGCCGCTTGGGCTTTGGCGACCTCGTCGCGATGCAGCGAGTCGGTCACCTCGGCGATGCGGGCGTTGAGTGCGCCGACCTCCGCACGAACGGCGGTCATCGCGGTCGCGCGCTGCTGACGTTCGGCGGCCAGGCGGTCGCGGACGCGGGAGGCCGCCGCGACCACCCCGCCGAGATGCGCCGCGAGCCGGCGACCGCTGTCGGCGACCACCGCCGCGACCTCGGCGGCGTGCTGGCGCGCCGCCCGGGCTTTCTGGGCGCGCACCCGGGCGTCGCGTTCGGCTCCCGCCGACCGTCGCAGCGAATCCGCTCTGCCGCGGACGGCATTCGCACGCTCCTCGGCGGTTCGCAGCACCAGCCGGGCTTCGACTTCAGTGGCGCGGGCAGCCTCGGCGGCGGCCTGGATTACCTGGCGCTCGGCCGGCGGTGCCTCGACGACATGCTGGGACTCCTCAGCCGACCGCAGCCGGTTCTCCAGTTCGGTGACTTCCTCGATCGCGGTGCTGCGCCCGGCTTCGAGTTCGTCGCGTTGCGACGTCAGCCGGCGCCACTCATCCTCGGCGGTACGGACGTCCTGCCCGAGCCGGCCCAGCTGCTCGTAGGTGGCCGAGATAGCGGCATCGGACTCGTTGAGCGCTGCCAGCGCCTGTTCAGCGGAGTCGCGGCGGTTGGCCTGCTCGGTCAGCGCGCCGGCCAGCGCGGCGGACAGTTGGGCCACCTGCGTTTCGACTTCGGCGAGTTCGGTTCGGGCTGTCTCGATCGCGCCGGCGATCTCCAGCGTGCTGGGCTTGCGGTCCGACCCGCCGTCCACCCAGCCGGCGCCCACCAGGTCCCCGTCGCGGCTGACCGCGCGCAGGGTGGGGCGGGCGGACACCAGGTCCAGTGCGGCGGCCAGGTCCTCGACCACCGCGACACCGGCAAGCATCGCCGTCATCGCTCCCTGCAACCGGGCGGGCGCGTCGACCAGGTCGACGGCCCAGCGGGCCCCTTCGGGCAGCGGCAGGTCGTCATTTCGTGGCACATCGGGCCAGTCGGCCAGCACGATGGCCGCCCGGCCGCCATCGACGTCTTTGAGGGCCCGGACCGCCGATCGAGCCGCGCTGAGATCGTCCGCCGCGACCGCGTCGGCCGCCTGACCGAGTACCGCCGCCAGTGGTGTCTCGTAACCGCGCTGCACCTTGACCAGCTTGGCGACGGTGCCGAAAAGTCCTGCGCCACTTCGGTTCTGGATTAGCCAGGCGGCACCGTCCTTGCGCTCTAATCCCACCGACAGCGCATCGATGCGGGCCTGAAGGGATGCGACTCCTCGCTCGGCGGCGCGCTCGGCGGTCTGCAATTCGGCCACCCGCTCGTCGGCCAGTCGCAGCGCAGCCACGCTGCGGTCGTGGTTTTCGTCGAGACCGACCTCGCCCTGGTCGAGTTCACCGACCCGGTTCTGCACGGTCTCGAATTCGGCCTTGGCCGCTTCGGCGCGGGCGGCGGCCTCTTCGATGGCGGCCGTCAGCCGGGCGACTCCCTCGTCGATCGACTCGACCCGGGCTCGGCCGGTCTCGACCCGTCCGGCGAGCCGCGCCAGACCCTCCCGCCGGTCCGCCTCGGCCCGCACGGCCGCAAGATGCGCTCGCTCAGCTTCGGTTGCGGCCCTTTCCTTCTCGGCGAGCTCGGCGCGGGCGACATCGAGCCGTGCGCGCGCCTCCTCGAGTTCGGCGAGCAGCTGACGCTCCTGCTCGGCGACCTCGTCGGCTTGCCTCTCCAGGGCATCGGGATCGGGGCCGGTGCCGGTGGTGGGCTCGCTGTCCAGGTGCTGGGCCCGCTCGCTGGCGATGCGGACGGTGGCACTGACCCGTTCGGCAAGGGCGGAGAGCCGAAACCAGGTCTGCTGGGCGGCGTCGGTGCGCTCCGACAGCGAGGCCACCGCGGCTTCGTGGGCGGCCAGTTGCGCGGAAGTTTCGGCCAGCCGGGCGGCGGCCTCGTCATGCTCACGGCGCAGCGTGGTCTCGATGGTGTCCGCGCCGACGAATTCTGTGCGGCGGGTCACCAGGTCGTCCGCGGCCAGCCGCAGCCGGGCGTCGCGCAGGTCAGCCTGAATGGTGGCAGCCCGCCGGGCCACCTCGGCCTGACGGCCCAACGGCTTGAGTTGGCGGCGCAACTCGGTGGTGAGGTCGGTCAGCCGGGCGAGGTTGGCGGAGGTGGCGTCGAGCTTGCGCAGCGCCTTCTCCTTGCGCTTGCGGTGCTTGAGCACGCCGGCGGCTTCCTCGATGAAGGCCCGGCGGTCTTCGGGACGCGACTCCAGGATCTGCGAGAGCCGGCCCTGCCCGACGATGACGTGCATCTCGCGGCCGATGCCGGAGTCGCTGAGCAGTTCCTGGATATCGAGGAGCCGGCAGCTGCTGCCGTTGATCTCGTATTCGCCGGCGCCGTCGCGGAACATCCGGCGGGTGATCGACACCTCGGAGTACTCGATGGGCAGGGCGTTGTCGGAGTTGTCGATGGTCAGGGTGACCTCGGCCCGGCCCAGCGGCGCCCGCGACGACGTCCCGGCGAAGATGACGTCCTCCATCTTGCCGCCGCGCAGCGTCTTGGCGCCCTGCTCCCCCATCACCCAGGTCAGCGCGTCGACGACGTTGGACTTACCCGAACCGTTGGGCCCGACCACACAGGTGATGCCGGGCTCGAACCGCAGAGTCGTCGCCGAGGCGAAGGACTTGAAGCCCTTCAGCGTCAGACTCTTGAGGTACACGTCGGGTGAGCCTACCGGCGCGCGCATTCGCCCCGGACTTCACGGAGCGTTCAGCGTTCCCGGAATCCGCTCATGGGCTCGCCGGCCGGCGCCAAGTCAGCCACCACCGTGTCCACCCGTCCGGGTGTCGACCCGCCGCGCAGCCATTCCAGCAGCTGCTCGCACGCCTGGCGGGGCCCCTGCGCGACCACCAGCACCCGCCCGTCGAGTTGATTGCTGGCGTAGCCGGTCAGCCCCAGTTCCAGCGCACGCGAGCGCGTCGACCAGCGGAATCCCACACCCTGGACGTACCCGTGCACCCAGGCGGTCAGCCGGACCTGGTCGTACACGGGGTCGTTCATCGCGGCGCGACCTCAAAGGTGATCTCGGTCCCGGCCTTCAGCGTCCGCCCGACCGTGCACACCTGGTCGATGGCGCGATTGACCACCACCAGCAGGCGTTCCTTCTCCTGCTCCGACAGTCCGGTCAGGTCGATCTCCAGGGACTCGCGCAGGGCGGGGTAGCGCTCCTGCTCGCGGTCGGCGTCTCCGGAGACCCGGATGACGGCCGGGAAGTCGTCACCGAGTCGGCGCCGCAAAGGTTCGTCACTGCTCAGACCGCTGCATCCGGCGAGCGCGATCTTCAGCAACTCGCCAGGGGTGAAGACGCCCTCGTCGGTCACCGAGCCGATCAGCACCTCCGCCCCGCGGTCGCTGCGGCCGGTGAAGCGGCGGATCCCGGTGCGCTCTACCCAGAGTTGTGTCATGAGGAGTTTCTACCTTCTCCGGTTCACCCGCGCGGCCGTGGCTGGCAGACCGGACAGTAGAACGACGACCGGTTCATGAACTTCTCCCGCCGGATCACCGCGCCGCACCGCCGGCAGCCCTGGTCTTCAAGGCCGTAAACGTTCAGCGACCGGTCGAAGTAGCCGGACTGGCCGTTGACGTTGACGTAGAGCGAGTCGAAGGACGTCCCGCCCTGACCCAGTGCCTCGCGCATCACCTCGGCGGCCGCGTCGAGCACCGCGGCCAACTGCCGCCGGGTGAGCTTCTCGGCGATCCGCGCTCCGTTGACACCGGCCCGCCACAGCGCCTCGTCGGCGTAGATGTTGCCGATACCCGAGACCACGGTCTGGTCGAGAAGCTGACGCTTGACCTCAGAATGCTTGCGCCGCAACACATTCACGACGGCATCTCGGTCGAACAGCGGATCCAGCGGATCGCGGGCGATGTGCGCCACCGGCTCCGGCACGAGGCTTCCGTCGACACCGACCAGATCGGCCAGCTGCCACCCGCCGAAGGTTCGCTGGTCGACGAAACTCAAGGCCGTCCCGTCGTCGAGCACCGCGGCGATCCGGAGATGGCCGGTGTTGCTGATCGGCCCCAGCAGCATCTGCCCGCTCATCCCCAGATGCACCACCAGCGCCGTCTCGTCATCCGGGCCGCCGAGCCTGAGCCACAGGTACTTTCCGCGCCGGTCGGTACCGCAGATGCGGGCTCCCAGCAGCCGTGCGGTGAGATCCCCGGCGCCCCCCTCGTGCCGGCGCACCGCGCGCGGATGAAGCACCCGGACCGCGGTGATGGCCTTGCCGACGACGTGCGCGTCCAGGCCGCGGCGCACCACCTCGACCTCGGGAAGCTCAGGCATCCAGCTCGGTGTGCGCGGGCGCAGACTCATCGGTGTCGGCGGGCCCAGTCTCGGCGTCGAGCGCGGTCCATGCCTGCGCGGCGGCGTCGGTCTCGGCCGCCTTCTTGGACCGACCCACACCGCTGCCCAGCGACTCGCCGTTGACGTAGACCACTGCGGTGAAGCGCCGGTCATGGTCGGGTCCCACGGAGCTGACGTCGTAGCGCGGCACACCGAGGCCGCGGGCGGCCGTCAACTCCTGCAGGCTGGACTTCCACTCCAACGCCGCGCCCAGGGTCGGTGCGGTGTCGAGAAGGTCGTCGAACAACCCCAAGATCACGGCCCGGGCGCCTTCCAGGCCGTGTTCGAGGTAAATCGCGCCCAGCAGCGACTCCAGGGTGTCGGCCAGGATGCTGGCCTTACCGTGGCCGCCGGTGTTGAGCTCTCCGCGGCCGAGCAGCAGGTACTCGCCGAGGCCGTCATCGGTCAGTTCGCGTGCCACACCGGCAAGTGCCTGGCTGTTGACGATGCTGTTGCGCAGCTTGGCCAGGTCGCCCTCGGAGTTGTCGGGATGCCGCCGGAACAGTTCCTCGACGATCACCAGGCCCAGCACGGCGTCGCCGAGCAGTTCCAGGCGCTCATTGGTCGGCAGGCCGCCGTTCTCGTAGGCGTAGCTGCGGTGCGTGAGGGCCAGTGTCAGCAGGTCGTCGGGAAGCTCCGCGCCCAGGGCGTCGAGGAGGTGCCGCCGCGTCATGCGGGAGCCCCGTCGTCGCCACTCCCATCCGGGGGCAACATCGTCGCAAGCTTGGCCCAGCGTGGATCGATCAGATCGTGCTGGTGGCCGGGGCCGGCCGAGGCCAGAGCCACTCCGCACTGCGGGCACAGACCGGGACAATCCTCGGCACACACCGGAACGAACGGCAGCGCAAGGCCGACGGCGTCGACGATCGGCTGCTCCAGATTGACGCTGTGGTCGACGACGTGGCCGACCTCGTCGTCCTCGGTGGTCGATTCGGTCAGGCTGTCGGGGTAGGCGAACAACTCGGTCAGCGCGATGTCGACGTCGCCGCCGACGGGCCCGAGGCAGCGCGAGCATTCGCCTCGGGTGGGGGCGTGCACGGTGCCGGAAACCAGCACACCCTCCGACACCGACTCCAGCCGCAGATCGAGGTCAAGCGGGGCTCCCTGCTCAATGGCGATGAGGTCCAAGCCAATTCGCGAAGGACTGGGCACCGTCTGACTGATTTCCTGCATGGCGCCGGGTCGGCGGCCGAGCCGGGAAACGTCGAAAACGAGCGGCGAACGCGGATCGACTGCCGCGTTCGGTGACCCTGGACGCCGGGTTGCCATAACGGCGATCCTACGTTGCTGCGGAGCGACGGCAGGACCGCTCGCGGCGGCTACGGCTGAGTGCCGGAGATCTACGGCTTCTTGAGCGTCTTCCCGATGTTGTCGAGAGTGGCTTTCTGCAGCTCTGCGCCGTTGCCGTTGCCACGATCCTTACCGCCGAACCCCAGCTTGCTCAGCAGGCCCTGCAAACCGGACAGCGCATTGACGATGAGGGCGGGATCGGTCCCGGTGGCCTGACCGATGACCTGACCGGCCACGTTGTTGGCCACGTTGTTGCTGTTGTCGGACGGAGCGGCGGCGGCGACCGGGGCCGACAACATCGCAGCGGTGACCACCGAGGCGGTTGTGATCTTCCACTTCATTGAAGCGCTCCCCTGTCGTTCGGCTCGCGTGCGCCCGATGGACTACACGCCCAGAAATGTAATCGCGCTTCCGGCGCTTAGCAAACGCTGGACCGCGACACGTTTCACCGCTAGACCGGGTTGGACGCATCCGGGCGGTCACCCAGCTACGCCGCTAGCGAACGACCGTCCGGTTAGTGCTGCACGTAGTCGTGCGTGCCGGCTGCGGTGCGCAGCTGGTGTCGGCCGCGGCTCACCGAGCGCAGCGTGCCGTTGAGGTACTCCTCGAACTGGGCCAGCTTGTTGTCGACGTAGATGTCACATTCGCCCCGCAGCCGGTCGGACTCGGCGTGCGCCGCGTCGATGAGGCGGGTGGCCTCAGCGTTGGCGGACTGCACCACCTCGGTCTGGGACACCAGCCGCTGCTGCTCCTTGATGCCCTCCTGAACGGCGTTTTCGTAGGAGATGTTGCCGTTCTCGACCAGACGGTCGGCCTCTGCCCGCGCCCGCGTGGTGGCCGCCTCGTAGTCGCGCTTCGCCGAGGCCGACAGTCGCGCCGCCTCCTCGCGCGCCTCGGTCACCATGTGCTCGCTGTGCTGGCGGGCCTCGGCGACCATCCGGTCGGCCTGCGACTTGGCGTCGGCCAGCATCCGATCGGCGTCGGCGCGAGCGTGACTGACCATCGAATCGGCCTCGGCGTTGGCGCTCGAGACGGTCGACTGGGCGTGCTCGCTGGCTTCGCGCAGCATGGTGTCGCGGGCATCCAGCACATCCTGGGCGTCGTCCAGTTCGCCTGGAATCGCATCCTTGATGTCGTCGATCAACTCGAGCACATCACCGCGCGGCACCACGCAACCGGCGGTCATCGGCACACCACGGGCTTCTTCGACGATCGCGCTCAACTCGTCCAGCGCTTCAAAAACTCGGTACACGGGGCCACCCTCCAGCTTGCACGTTGGTAGTGACCAGTGTGCCTGGTGTTACGCCTGTGACAGTGGTGGACGCGCCGTGTGTCGCTCTGCTGGTGGCTGTCTCTACTGGAGGCTGTCGATGGTCCCAGTCAGCCCTCAGGCGCGACCGAGTTTCTCATGCAGGCGCCGGTTCACCGCGTCGGGCAGCAGCGCCGAGACGTCGCCACCGAACCCGGCCACCTCTTTGGCGAGCGACGACGAGACGAACGAAAACTTCGGTGTGGTTGCAACGAAGAAGGTGTCCACCCCGGCGATGTGCTTGTTCATCTGCGCCATCTGAAGCTCGTACTCGAAATCCGTTCCGGTACGCAGGCCCTTGACGATGGCGGTGAATCCGCGCGCCTTAACGAAGTCGACCACCAGGCCCTGTCCGGATTCGGCCCGCAGGTTGGGCAGGTGTGCGCACGCCTCCTCGATCATCGCGATGCGCTCTGCCGAGGTGAACATCCCCGCCTTCTTGGGGTTGGTGAGGACGGCGACGATCACCTCATCGAACTGTGCGGCGGCTCGTTCGAAGACGTCGATGTGCCCGAGGGTTACGGGATCAAAGGACCCGGGACAGACTGCGCCACTCATGCGATGACGCTAGCAGCGCTCAGCCGACGTCGGCTGCCTCCAGACGGGTATCGCCGTACCGTCGCGACAGCCAGGCCTCCCATCCGGACGGCCAGACGACACCGGGCGCGGAGGCCGGTCGCTCGATCACCACCACACTGCCCGGCGTGACCCACCCGCCGTCGACCATCGCGGCCAGCACCACCTGAACCTGCGCGGCCGGAACGTCATAGGGCGGATCGGCGAGAACCAGATCGACCGGCGCCGGCGCCCCGGCTGCCAGCACCGCCGACACCGCACCGCGACGGACCGTCGCGCCGGGCAGGCCCACGGTGGCAATGTTGCGTCTGATCACCTCGGTGGCCCGGCGGTCGCTGTCGACGAGCAGCACCGACGCCGCGCCGCGGGACAGCGCTTCCAGGCCCAGCGCGCCCGACCCGGCATAGAGGTCGAGCACCCGGATACCGTCGAAGTCCAGACGGGCGGCGAGGACGTTGAACAACGCCTCCCGGACCCGATCGGTGGTGGGGCGCGCCGAGGACGGCACCACAAGCCGGCGTCCGCCCGCCGCGCCGGCGACGATCCGGGTCACCGCAGTGAGATCGCTCCGGTCGCCGACATCAGATCAGGGTCGACCAGTAGTACCAGAAGCGAACCAGGATCAGCAGCAGGACGGTCGTGAACCACAGCACCACCAGCGGCCAGCGCCACTCGTACAGCACGTGGGCGACACGGTTTCCAGCCAAGGGCCGCAACGCAATTGACGCGACCACCACAAAGAGCGGGATGGTCACCGACCAGACCACCATGCAGTAGGGGCACAGGGCGCCGATCTCGTAGAGGCTCTCGAAGGCCAGCCAGTGCACGAAAGCAACGCCAAGTCCGGTACCGATCATCAAGCCGACCCAGTACCAGCGCGGAAGGGCCACCTTCGCGACTGCCAGCACACCGGTGACGATCACGACTGAGAACGCGATAAGACCGAACATCGGATTAGGCGGGCCGAACACCGATGCCTGCGGAGTGACGATGACCGAACCACAGGCCAGCACCGGGTTGATACTGCAACTCGGTACGAAGTTCGGGTCCTTCAACATCTCGATCTTCTCGACCAGCAGGGTGGCCGACGCGAGCAGGCCGATGACGCCGGCGATCAGAATCCACCAGGCGCTGGCGCGTCGCACCGCGACACCCGGTCGGGCGTCGCGTTCCCGGGAACCCGTCTCCGCGGGCGCCCGCGTGGTGAGACTCACTGACCCGGCGCCGGCGGCTCCGGCGCCGGCGGCGGGGTCGGCATCAGGGCGGGCACCGGCCCGACAACAGAGACGACCTTGCCGATCAATTCCTCGGGCTTGGCCGGGCTGATGTCTTCGCCGTTGAGCCGGATGGTCGGGGTGGCACTGATTTTGGCGGCAGCGACCAGGCCTTTGATCATGTCGTTGTACTTGCCTCGGTTGACGCAGTCCGCGACGCCGCCGGTCACCCCGGACTGCCGTGCGGTCTCGATCAGCGCCGCGTTGTCGGGCCCGGTGCCCGAACCCTCCTCGGGCTGCTGGGCGAACAGTGCGGCGTGGAAGCGCGCGAAGGCGTCCTTGTTCTCATCGCCGACGCAATACCCAGCATTGGCCGCGCGGGTGGAGTAGCCCTTGTTGCCCTTGTCGAGGCCAGGCAGGGCGACCATGTAGTAGTCGACGGCCACCGCTCCGCTCTCGACGAGCTTGTTCACCGTCGGCCCGAAGTTCTTTTCGAAATCGCGGCAGTGCGGGCACTGGAAGTCCTCGTATACCGACAACACAGCCTTGGGCTCGTCGGTCCCCGGGTTCTTGATCAGGGCACCGGAACTGACGCGCACCGCTTTGGTATCGCCGGCGGCTGCCTTCTTGTCATGGCCCATCACGATGTAGAGGACCAGACCGACAGCGAAGAGCGCCACCAGGGCAGTCAGACCGATCTTGACGAACATGTCGCGCTTGCGGTCCTGGGCATTCAGGTCGTAGCGGGGCGTGCTTTTCTTGTTGGTGGCCACGGGTCGGCTGATCCTTGCTGTTCGGTCTCGCGCGATATTGCGCCTCCAGAGTACCGGCGAGGATGCAGAGCCCTGTTTCTAAGGGTGCGTCAAGTGGGCCCGCAGCGCCGAGAGCATCTCGGCGTTGGCACGTGCCAGCCCGCCGCCGAGGACGTTGAGGTTGATGAAGAGGTGCGTCATAGACGACATCCGGCGGTGGTCGACGGCTACGCCGGCCTCCGCCAACCGCGTCGCGTAATGGTCGCCCTCGTCGCGAAGAACGTCGAACCTGGCCGTTACGACCAAAGCCGGCGAAAGCCCGGACAGGTCCCCGACCCGCAGAGGTGAGACCAGAGGATCACCGGCGTCCAGCCCCGAACCGTTGAGGTAGGAGTCCTCGAACCAGTCCATGAGGTGCTTGGTGAGCAGGAATCCTGAGGAGAACAGCGATCGGGACCGGGTGTTGCCTCGCAATTCGGTGACCGGGTAGATAAGCCACTGCAGCGCGGGCAGCGGATCACCGGCGTCCCGGGCCAGCCGCGTCACCACAGTGGCCAGGTTGCCGCCCGCGCTGTCGCCGCCGACCGCGACCCGCCGCGGGTCGGCGCCGAGTTCGACGGCATGCTCCCGGGCCCACCGGTATGCGACGTAGGCGTCGTCGACAGCGGCGGGCGCGGGGTGCTCGGGCGCCAACCGGTAGTCAACGGCCAGCACGTGCACACCAGCGTCCCGGCAGATCAGCCGGCACACCGCGTCGTAGGCGTCCAATCCGCCGCCCAACACCCAGCCCCCGCCGTGGAAGTAGACCACCAAGGGGGCCGATCCGCCGTTCGGCGGTCGGTAATGCCGCGCCGGGATGACGCCGGCCGGACCGGGAATCGACACCGATCTGGTCTCGGCCACCCGGACATCGCGGTCATCGAGGTCCCGGCACAGAGCATCGAACGTCGCCCTTCTGACGAACGGATCGTCGGCGTCGATATCGTCGGCACCCGTCGCCTTCCGGGCGGCGAGCAACACCTGAAGCGTCGGGTCCAGGGTGTTGCCGTCGATGCACACCGCCTTGCCGCCGGACATCAGCCGCTTAGCCGTATCGGGTAGGCGAGGAATCACCTTGACGCCCAAGCGATTACCCACGGCCAGTACGCGGTCCTTGACGTTTGCCATGGCCAGCAGCCTACGCCCGGCGATCACCGCCGCAGGCGAGTACGCAGCGCCGGTGATCCGCTACGACGATGCGCCCGAACTGCCAGCCCGGCTCGGTACTATTCTCACCCGAGCGCGGTCCAACGGAATCCTCTATGCACAGGTAGGTGAGATGGCGGCCATCCCCACGGTCACGCTTAACGACGAGCACACCATCCCGGTGCTGGGTCTGGGCGTCGCCGACCTGTCGCCCTCCGACGTTGAAGCGGCAGTGACGGCCGCTCTGGAGGCCGGCTACCGCCTGATCGACACCGCACCGACCGACGGTAACGAGGAAGCCGTCGGGCGAGCGGTCGCCAAGTCCGGAATTCCCCGTGAAGAGCTCTACATCACGACGAAGCTGGCTACCGCCGACCAGGGCTTCCAGTCCTCTCAGGACGCCTGTAAAGCGAGCCTGGCCAGGCTGGGATTGGACTACGTCGACCTTTATCTCATCGATTGGCCGGCCGAGCAGAACGGCAAGTACATCGACGCCTGGGGCGGAATCATGAAGTCCAAGGAGGTCGGCGACACCCGATCGATCGGCGTCAGCAACTTCACCCCCGAGCACCTGTCGAACATCATCGACCTGTCGTTTTTCACCCCGGCGGTCAACCAACTCGAACTGCATCCATTGCTCAACCAGGCCGAGTTGCGCGAGGTGCACGCCCAACACTCGATCGTCACCGAGGCGTACTGCCCGTTCGGCACCGGCAAGCTCCTGGAGCACCCCGCCGTCACCGGGGTTGCCGGCTCGCACGGAAAGTCGCCGGCGCAGGTGTTGATCCGGTGGAGCATCCAACTCGGCAATGTGGTGATCCCCCGGGCCTCGGGTGCCGCCCGTCTCGCCGAGAACATCGACGTCTTCGATTTCGAACTCAGCCCGGCCGAGTTGGACACCCTCAACGGTCTCGACGACGGCAGCCGCTTCCGGCCCAATCCTGAGAGCTACGCCGGCGACTGACGGTCGTAGGTTCACCCTGTGGTCAGTGCGTTACAACACTGATAGCTGGATTTGCTGAAAAGCCTGGTGCTCAGGTTTTTCTCAGCTATAGTCCCAAACGCGTGGGGCACATCACAGGGAAGGGACCTCATCATGGAAATCACCGCTCGTAGTTATCTGACGTCAGGAATCGCCATATTGGGCGCGGGCGCCATCGCCCTCACTCCGATCCATCCACTGCCCGACCACATGGCCGCAGCGCCGCAACGCGCCGTCGAGAGCCTGGCGGTGAATCTCGCTTCCTCCATCGACGTGATCACCCCGTTGGTAGACACCTTCAAGGCATCCGTCGCCAATATCCAGCAACTGGCGGACTTCTATAAGAAAGCTCCCCTCCCGCTGCTGCGCACGGTCGGCGCCAACATCGGCACCTACTTCGGGGAACTGACCAACGGACAGGCCAACCTCATCCCCGGCCAGATCCAGAAGAACATCAATACGTTCTTCTATTCGCCGTGGTGGAACAGCCCCGGCAAGACGGTTCCCAACCCGACCCCCGCCACTTTTCCGTCGGATTACATCTCCGGCACGCAAACCGTCAAGAAGATAGGGGTGCTGTTCGGCAGTCAAAGCGGCGTCTACGGCGTCGCCGCGCCGCTCGTCGCCGGGCAGGCACCAAACCTCACGCCGGTCCTGGAGTTCACCGCGACTCCTTACAGCGGTCAGCTGTTGGGCCTGCTCAGTCCCGCACTGTCGGCGCTGGTCCAAACGGTCCGCAGCTTCACCGCGGTCGGCCAGTTCGTCCAGGGTGGTGACCTCATCGGCGCGATCAACGAACTCCTCAACATCCCGACGAACGTCACCAATGCCTCGCTCAACGGCGCCGGCGCTCTAGACCTGACCGAGATCGCGAAAAACATCCTTCCGCCCGCGATTGCTCCACTCATCCAGGCGTTCGGGTTGAACCTCGGCGGCGCAATCACCCCCGCGGTGCCCTTCAACGGCTCATTGGTCCAGGCCAATAATCCGCCGACGGAATTCACCGGCGGGACCCTCTTCGATTCGGTCTCGGCAAAAGCCGCAGTCGCCGGAATCGGCGCCGAAACCACCGGCCTACCGGTGGGCTGGGCCCAATCGGCCATCGGCCTCGGCCAGTTCCTCGGCAAGAACTTGCTGGTGACGCCTCCGCCGACGGCCGCAGCCGCGGTCGCCCCGAAGTCCGCAGCCGCCGTTGAGGCCGCACCGGTTGCGACCGCGCCGTCGGAGCCGGCTGCGGCTCCGGTGGAGACGGCGCCCTCAGCACCGGTCGACGCCGCACCGCCGGCAGAAACCGCACCGGCGACCGTCGCGGACACCCCGGCGCCGGCGCACCGCGGCGGCAACTCCGGCAGTGACGACGACGGGGGTTCCGGCGGGCACGGTCACCGCGGCGCCTAACCGATAACCACCAACGCGGCGGTCAGTTGCTCCGGCAACCGGCCGCCGCGTTGCGTATCTCTCCCACCGACGCCTCGTCGACCGCCAACCGATACCCACGGGCCACCGCGGCGAACTGGATCGCGTACTGGCACCAGAAGGCTCGGTTGGGTGGCATCCACTCCCCCGGCGGCAGATCGCCCTTGTCCTGGTTGGCATTTCCCGCCACCGCGAGCAGGTTCGCCGGGTCGTTGGCGAACCGCCGGCGCAGCGAGTCCGGCCAGTCGCGGGCGCCCATGTCCCACGCGAAGGCCAGCGGCACGATGTGGTCGATCTGGACGGCGGCCCCCACCTGTTCGCCGCGGATGAAGGCCAGCGTGCCGTTGGTGTAGGGGTCGTGCAGGGTTCCGGTCGCCACGGCGTGCGGGCAGCGCTTCGTGCTGACGACGGTGGTGTCGACCAGGTCGCGGGTCAGGATGTCGTTGCGGGTGTCGCATCCGTTGTGCCCGCCGGGGGCGCTGGTGTCGTCGTCCCAGGCGTCACCGAAAGCGGCACGGTGGTAGTCGTTTCCGCGCACCCGGCGCGGAACCACGCGGACTCCGGCGAGCACGTCGGTGCCGGCCGCGACGACCGGCGCTGCCGCGTTCGCCGTCAGGTGGGCGCGTCCCGTCCCGGTGAGCACCTGCCCGGCGACGATGACGGCCAGTGCCGCCGCGACGGCCAGCCACAGCAGCGTGGTCCGCGTCACGCCTTGTCCAGGAAGTCGACGCGGTCGTTGCCGGTGAATTGCCCTGCCAGGATTGACATTCCGACATTGTCGCGGTCGTCGGCGTAAACCGACTCGCACAGTTCGCGGCCAGCCAGGATGATATCGAGATGGTCGAGCAGGGAGAGGAAGCGCAGATTGATCCGTCGGCCGGATTGGTTGAGCCCCAGCACATCCCCCTCGCGGCGCTCCCTCAGGTCAAGGTCGGCCAGCACGAAGCCGTCCAGGGTGGCCGCCACTGCATCGAGGCGCTCGCCGGTTTTGGAGTGCGGCGGGAGCCGGGTCGCCAGCAGGCACAGGCTGGGATGAGATCCCCGACCGATCCGTCCCCGGAGCTGGTGTAACTGGCTGACGCCGAACCGGTCGGCGTCCATCACCACCATCACCGTCGCATTAGGGACGTCGACACCGACCTCGACGACGGTGGTGCACACCAGCACGTCGATCTCCCCGGCCCGGAAAGCCGCCATGACTGCGTCTTTTTCGTCGGCCGGCAGCCGCCCGTGCATAAGGCCCAGCCGCAGACCTTTCAGCGGTCCGCTGCGCAACCGTTCGTAAAGCTCGACGACGGTGACGGGCGGCGGGCCGTTCTGTTCGCCACCGTCTTTGTCGTTCTCGTCGATCCGGGACGCCACCACGTAGGCCTGCCGGCCGGCGGCGACCTCCTCGGTGATGCGTTCCCACGCGCGGTTGAGCCACTGCGGCTTGTCGCTGACGTAGATGGTCTTGGTGTCGATGGGCTGGCGGCCCTTCGGAAGTTCTCTGAGCGTCGAGGTTTCCAGGTCGCCGTAGACGGTCAGCGCCACGGTTCGCGGTATCGGCGTGGCGGTCATCACCAGCAGGTGCGGATTGATGCCGTCGGGAGCCTTGGCGCGCAACCGATCTCGCTGCTCGACCCCGAACCGGTGCTGCTCGTCGACCACCACCAGGCCGAGCCGGTGGAACTCGACGGCATCCTGGAGCAGGGCATGCGTGCCGATGACGATGCCGGCCGCCCCGGACGACACCTCCTCGCGCACCTTCCGCTTCTGGCCCGCCGACATCGACCCGGTCAGCAGCGCCACCGCGGTGGCCAGTTCGGCGGCGCCGAGTTGCCCGGCCATACCCAACGGGCCGAGTACCGCGCGAATCGACTGGGCATGTTGGGCCGCAAGGACTTCCGTCGGCGCCAGCAGCGCGCACTGATACCCGGCGTCGACCATCTGCGCCATGCCCAGCACCGAGACGATGGTCTTGCCCGAGCCGACCTCGCCCTGCAGCAGCCGGTTCATCGGTTTGGTCGCGGCCAGCTCCGACGAGATCACCGAGAGCACCTCGCACTGCCCGGCGGTGAGTTCGAAGGGAAGCCGGTGGGTCAGCGCCTCGGCCAGGCCGTCGCCTCGCCGGGGTGCGGCCGGACCGGACTCCGACAGTTCACCGTGCCGGCGCTGCACCAGCGCCCACTGCAGGCCCACCGCCTCGTCGAACGTCAGGCGCTCGCGCGCACGCTCCCGTTCGGCTTCCTTCTCGGCCATGTGAATGGCCCGCAGGGCGGTGTCCTCGCTGACCAGATTTCTTTGGCGGACAACGCTTTCCGGCAGCGGATCGGGAACCGGATCCAGGACGTCGAGCACCTGGCGGACACAGGCGTAGATGTCCCAACTCTGCAGCTTCGCACTGGCGGAGTAGATGGGGAAGAAGTCGCGTTCGAATATCGACGTGTCGAACTCGCCGGCGCCGTCTCCGGTGGTGTCGGCGATCGTCTTCAGCGACTTGGTGCCGAACCGCTTGCCGTCGAGTGCCAGGAAGTCCGGGTGAGTGAGTTGCATCGTTCCACGGAAGTAGCCCACCTCGCCGGACAGCATGAGCCGGGTGCCGGCCACCAGACCGTTCTTGAGGTACCTGGCGTTGAAGAATGTTGCGGTGACCCTGGGACGGCGGTTGCGCAGGGTGACGACGAGATATTCCCGGCGCGGCTGACGATTGGTCCAGCGCACGTCGGCCTTCTCGATCTCGCCGACGAAGGTGATGTGCTCGCCCTCCTCGGGCGGGTCGTCATCCTCGCCCCGAACCGTCATGCCCTCGCTGTACTTGCGGGGGTAGTGACGAAGCAGGTCGTCGACCGTGCGATATCCGAAGACCTCGTCGAGCTTCCCGGCGGCCTTCGCCCCCAGGACGGATTCGAGCTTGTCGGTCAGGGACGCCATGGCTACTCGACTCCGATCAGCAGCACGTCGCCGCGGTGCCCGGTGCGATAGCTGGTGAATTCGGTGCCGGGATGCCGGCGACGGACGTGTTCGGCCAGGACGTCGAGCAGCGCGTCGGGCCGCTCCGCGGCAGCGCCGACCAGCACGGTGACCAACTCCCCTCCCGACCCCAGCAAGAGGTCGACCAGCCGGACCGCGGCGACCGCGGGGTCGGGGTCGACGACCACCACTTCCGCGCCGGCGATTCCCAGTCCGTCGCCGGGTGCGCACGGCCCGGCCCAGGTGAGCGCCCGCTCGACGGCGATCCGCACCGATCCGTGGCGGCAGCCCGCTGCGGCGCGGGCCATCGTGTAGCCGTCGTCGACGGCCTGGCGGCCGCCGTCGTGCACCGCCAGCGCGGCCAGACCCTGCACCATGGACCCGCACGGCAGCGGGACCACGTCGATCCCCCAGCCGATGGCCGCCGTGCAGCCGGCCACCAGATCCTCGGCGGCAACGTAGCCGTTGGGCAGGATCATCACCTGCGCGGCGCCGGTGTCGACCACGGCGCGCAGCAACTGATCGGCGCTCACCCCGTCCACCGGATCCACCAATTCGGGATCGGGACAGACTGCCGAGGCCCCCTCGCCGACGAAGAGTTGTTCAGCGCCGGGGCCGTCCACCACGGCCAGCACCGCGCGCTGGCGGGTCCAGCCGCCGGGAGCGACCCGCCCGGTGGCCAGGGCGGAAATCCTGATCCGGCTCACCGCCCCCACCGACAGCCCGGCTTCGACAGCGGCGCCGGCGTCGTCGGTGTGGACGTGCACCGAATGCCGGTCCCCGGCCGCCGGGGCCAGGGCCACCGAGTCGCCCAGCCGGTCCAGGTCGGCGCGCAACCGCGTCAGCGACGCGGGATCGCAATCACCGACCAGATACATGACCTCGAATTGCGGGGTTGCCGCCTCCGACACGTCGTGGTGGGCGGCCGGCGTCGCCGCCAGGTAGGCACGACGCGGCGGGAGATGCCCGGTGACCGCGGCGGTCAGGGCGTCGAGCAGCACCAGCAGCCCGCGGCCACCGGCGTCGACGACGCCGGCCTCGGCCAGAACGGCAAGCTGGTCGGGGGTGTGGTCCAGGGCGGCGGCGGCGGCGTCACCGGCCGCGGCCAGGGCCTCGGGCACGTCGGCGCCCGCGTCGGCGGAGTGTTCGACGGCCGCCGCGGCGGCCTGCAGGACAGAGACGACGGTGCCGGCCACCACGTCACCGCCCATCGCCGACACCACCAGGGCCACGGCGTGCCGCAACGCCGCGCCGAGCAACGCTGCCCCGATATCGCCACGGTCGGCCTGCCGGGCGGCGTCGGCCGTGACTTCGGCCAGCGCCCGCAGGATCTGCGACAGGATCAGCCCGGAGTTGCCGCGGGCACCGTTCAGGGCGCCGCGGGCCAGCGCTGCGGCCACCCCGGCGACGTCGTCGCCGCAGTCGGCGGTCTGCGCCTCGGCCAGCGCCGCACGCATGGTGAACAGCATGTTGGTACCGGTGTCGGAGTCGGCGACGGGAAACACGTTGAGGCCGTTGATCTCGTCGGTGTGCCGGATCAAGTGGCCGACGGCGGTATGCGCCCAATCCCGCAGGACCGTCGCGTCCAGCCGTCGCTGCGGCATCGGCACCCTCCGATTCGCTCGTCACCCGTCGGCTCAGCCTAACCAGAGCGGACGACGGAACATGTCGTTGGAACCGAGGCCTGTTCACGACCCGTTTTGGCGTTCGGTTCACCGCGCCGGTATTCTGGTCCGGTTGCCGGTTCGCCGGTTGGGCGATTCTCCCGCGCACCACGCGCGACAAGCGCCCGTGAACCCAGTCGATTTTGAGGAGTAGTGACATGGCTGCCGTGTGCGATATCTGCGGGAAAGGCCCCGGGTTCGGCAAGTCGGTGTCGCACTCGCACCGCCGGACCAACCGCCGCTGGAACCCGAATATCCAGACCGTCCACGCGGCCAGCCGCCCGGGCGGCAACAAGCAGCGGGTGAACGCGTGCACCTCGTGCATCAAGGCCGGCAAGATCGTCCGCGGCTGACGCTGCCGCGCTGAGTGGCGCGCCGACCACATCTCAGGTCAGGGCAGGCGCCAGTCCACCGGTTCGGCACCCATCCCGGCCAGGAGTTCGTTGGCCCGGCTGAACGGTCGCGACCCGAAAAACCCTCGACTCGCCGACAACGGTGAAGGGTGCGCCGACTCGATGGCCGCACACCGGTCCGGCGCGAGCATGGGTTTGAGTGTCGAGGCGTCGCGGCCCCACAGGATCGCGACCAGCGGCACGTCGCGGGCGGCCAGCGCCCGGATCGCACACTCGGTGACCGCTTCCCAGCCCTTGCCCCGGTGCGATGCCGGACTGCCCGGCCGCACTGTGAGGACCCTGTTGAGCAGCATGACGCCGCGCTGCGCCCACGGCGTGAGATCGCCGGTGGACGGCTGCGGAAACCCCAGATCGGCGCTGTACTCGGAGAAGATGTTGGCCAGGCTGCGCGGTAGCGGCCGCACGTCCGGAGCCACCGAGAAACTCAGTCCCACGGCGTGCCCGGGAGTGGGATAGGGATCCTGCCCGACGATCAGCACCCGGACGTCGTCGAACGGAAGAGTGAAGGCCCGCAGTACCTTCGGTCCGTCCGGCAGATACCGGTGGCCGGCCGCCACCTCCGAGCGCAGAAAGTCTCCCATCGCGGCCACCTGACCGGCGACCGGTTCCAGTGCGCGCGCCCAGCCATCGTCCACGAGTTCGCGGAGGGGCCGGCCGGTCACGGCCCACACCCTAACCAGCCGGGTCAGTCGAAGGACTGCCACCCCGCCGGGCCGGGATACGGTGCACCGTCGAGCACGACCGCCGGCGCCCCGGCCCGCACGGCGCCGATCACCCGCCACCCGTGCGGCGGATAGTCCGGGAAGCAGGCCACCAGGGCGTGGTCCTCGCCCCCCGCGAGCACCAGCGACCAGGGGTCGACGCCGGCGGCCTCCGCGGCCGGGCGCACCGCCTCGACGTCGGAGTTCAGCGCCGTACGGCGCACATCGATCACCACCCCGGAAGCCGCGGCCAGGTGACCGAGGTCGGCCAGCAGTCCGTCGGAGACGTCCGTCATCGCCTGCGCGCCGGCTTCGGCGGCCGCCCAGCCCTGCCCGTAGGGCGGGCAGGGGGCGCGATGACGGGCCCGCACCTCGTCGAAACCCGAAACGCCTTCGCGCAGGACGCCGTAGCCGGCCGCTGAGCGGCCCAGTTCGCCGGCGACGGCGACCAACGAGCCGGGCCGGGCGCCGCTGCGCAACACCGGGTCGCGACCACCGAGGTCACCCAGCGCGGTCACCGACACCACCCACCGCGGGCTGGCCACGAGGTCGCCGCCCACGATGCCGGCACCGACCTTGGCGGCCTCGAACCACATGCCGTCGGTGAGTTCGGCGGCCAGAGCCACCGGGGTGTCAGTGGGCGCCCCGAACGCGACGACGAATCCGGTGATGCGGGCACCCATCGCCTCGATGTCGGCGGCGTTCTGCGCGATCGCCTTGCGGCCGACGTCGTGCGGCGTCGACCAGTCCAACCGGAAATGCCGGCCTTCGACCAGCATGTCGGTGGTCACCGCCACCCGGCCGTCCGGGGCGGCGAGGACGGCGGCGTCATCGCCGGGACCGACCGTGACACCGGCCGGAAGAGCCCGCCCGGTCGTCAGCCGGTCGATCACCGCGAACTCCCCCAGCTCATGCAACGTGAGGCCGTCGTCTGGCTTGTCCTGGGAGGCCACCGACGCTCCTCTCCTATCCCCGAGTCGCGGCGCTCCCGCCCCGCCGGGCGCGCTGCGCTGCGCTAACTTTGAGCACGCCAGTCTAGGGCCGCGAAGGGAGATGACGGGTGCACGCCGAACACGCCGGCGCTCCGACCACCGAACCCGGTGACGACGGGCCGCCCCGCGGTCTGATGATCGCCGCCGTGGCACTCGGCGTGGTGGCGGTCGCCGGCGTATTCGCCTTCGCGTCGTCCCGGCAGACACCGCCGGCGCCGGTGGCGATCGGCGCCGTCCCGGCGCCTGACGCCCAGAGCCAGGCATGCCAGGCCCTACTGGCCAGCCTGCCGGACCGTCTCGGCGAATATCCGCGGGCCGTCACCGCCGACCCCACCCCACCCGGCACAGCCGCGTGGCGCACCGACAGCGGGCCGATCATCGCGCGTTGCGGACTGGGCCGGCCGGCCGAGTTCATCGTCGGCGCGCCACTGCAGATGGTCAACGACGTTCAGTGGTTCCGGCTCGATGACCCCGACGCACCGAGCAGCACCTGGCTGTGTGTGGACCGGGCGGCGTATGTGGCGCTGACCCTGCCCTCCGGGGCAGGCCCGGGTCCGATTCAGGCGATGTCCGGGGTGATCGAGCGGACCATGCCGGCCGTCCCGATCCGGCCCGGCCCGGCGCGCTGAAGGCCACTCAGCGCAGGCCGGTCCCCCGGGCCAGCGCGGTCTCCACCATGGTGCCGACCAGGGTTTCGTAGTCGACCCCACTGGCGCCCCACATCCGGGGATACATCGAGATCGTGGTGAAGCCCGGCATGGTGTTGATCTCGTTGACCACCGGACCGTCGGCGGTGAGGAAGAAGTCCACCCGGGCCAGCCCCTGGCAGTCCAGGGAAGTGAAGGTCCGAATCGCCAAGTCCTGCAACAGCTTCTCGGTCTCGTCGTCGACCGCGGCCGGGACGTCGAGTTCCGCCGCGTCGTCGAGGTACTTGGTCTCGAAGTCGTAGAAGCCCGGGGAATCGCCGTCGTCGCCGCCAACCACCACCCGGATCTCGCCGATGGTGCTGGCTTTGACTGTGCCGTCGGGGAATTCGAGCACGCCACACTCCAGCTCCCGCCCGACGATGCCCGCCTCGATGATCACCTTCGGATCATGGCGGCGCGCCTCGGCGATCGCCGTCTTCAGGGCGCCGGGTTCGCCGACCCGGCTCACACCGATCGACGAGCCGCCCCGGGCGGGCTTGACGAACAGCGGGAAACCAAGGCGCGCAACCTCCTCTGGCGTCGGCTCGTCGCGACCGGGGCGCAGGACGACGTAGTCGCCGATGGGCAGTCCGTCGGCGGCCATCAGCTTCTTGGCGAACTCCTTGTCCATCCCCGCTGCGCTGGCCAGGACGCCCGCGCCGACGTAGGGAATGCCGGCCAGTTCCAGCAGACCCTGGATGGTGCCGTCCTCCCCGTAGGGACCGTGCAGGATCGGAAAGACCACGTCCACCGACGACAGGATCTCCGCGGCCAGCGCGAGCGGCGTCTCGGCAACGCCGGTGACCTCGGGCAGGTGTCCGTCGGAAATCGTCAGTTTGTCGGGGTCGACGTCGGTGCGCAACCAGGATCCGTCGCGGGCGATGCCGACCGGCACGACCTCGAACCGCGCCGGGTCCAGGTGGCGCAGGATGCTGCCCGCCGACACACACGAGATGGCATGTTCGGAGCTGAGGCCGCCGTACACGACGGCAACACGGATCCGGGAACGCTTCGTCACAAGCAGGAAAGGCTACCGCCCGCTGGCGTCGAGAGCCGCCACGACGTCGGTCACCAGGTCATCGGTGTCCTCGATACCGGCGGAGATCCGGGCGAACCCATCCGGCACCGCATCGCCCCAGCGGGCCCGGCGGTCCACCGAGCTGTGAATGCCGCCGAAGCTGGTGGCCGCGACCAGCAGTTCGCTGTGCCGCACCAACGCGTGCACCGCGTCGGCTTGGGCCAGTTCCACCGACACCAGGCCGCCGAAGTGACGCATCTGGTTGACCGCGATCGCATGTGACGGGTCCCCCGGCAGACCGGGGTAGCGCACTGAGCGCACGGCCGGGTGGCAGCTCAGGGCGGTCGCCAACGCCAGCGCGTTCTGGCACTGCCGCGCGAAGCGCAATCCGAAGCTGCCGATGCTGCGCAGCAGCATCCACGCCTCCAGCGCACCCAGAATCGGTCCGGCCAGCAGCCGTTCCCGCTCGACGGCTGCCATCAGCTGGGGATGGCTCCCGGCGACATATCCGGCGATCAGATCACTGTGTCCGGCAAGGGCTTTGGTGGCGCTGGCCACCACCAGGTCCGCACCCATCGGCAGCGGTTGCTGGCCCAGCGGCGTGGCGGTGGTGTTGTCGACCAGCAGCCGGGCGCCGCGTTGGTGGCAGACGACTGCCAGCCGATGCAGGTCCACCACGTCCAACCCGGGATTGGTCGGCGTCTCGGCCAGCACCACATCCGCCGTCGCGGCGGCGTCGCACATCTGGTCCGCCGTCGCTTCATGCACCGTGACGCCAAGCGGCGCAAGGCTTTCGGCGGCATAGCGCCGCACTTGGTAGTAGCCGTCGGCGGGAACGACGAGCACCGCCCCGGGTGTGACGAGCACCCGCAGCGCTGCGGTGACCGCCGCCATACCCGACCCGAACACCAATGCGCCGGTGGCATCTTCGAGCCGGGCAAGCGCCGATTCCAACGCGGTCCACGCCGGATTGGAATAGCGGCCGTAGACGTGCGCCTCGCTGCCCTCCTCGGCGGACAGATGAAAGGCCGACGCCGGGACCGGGGTGTGCGCCACGGGCTGTCCAGCGTCCGCAGCGGTGTCGACGGCCTTGACTGTGCGAGTGGAATCGCCGTAACGTGCGGTCACGTCGTCACCGGATCCAGGTTCACCAGACGCGTTCTTACGAGAGTCATTGCTGTCACTCCGGTTTCGTGCTGCGGCCCAACAGCAGTGCGACGGCCTCGTCGACGGACAGTCCTCGATGGCAGACCCGGTACACCGCGTCGGTCAACGGCATCTCAACGTCGTAACTCGACGCCAGCGACAGAATCGACGAGCACGAGCTGACCCCCTCGGCGACGTGGCCGTCGGTGGCCCGCTGGGCTTGCGCCAGGGTCTCGCCCCGGCCGAGTCGCTGGCCGAACGTACGGTTGCGGGAGTGGCCAGAGGTGCAGGTGGCCACCAGGTCGCCGACCCCGGCCAGTCCGGCCAACGTGGCGGGCTTGGCGCCGAGGGCGATTCCCAGCCGCATGATCTCGGCCAGTCCGCGGGTGATGATCGCGGCGGCGGTGTTCTCCCCCAGCCCGACCCCCGACGCCATGCCGCAGGCCAGCGCGATGACGTTCTTGCAGGCTCCGCCGATCTCGGTGCCGACCACGTCGGAATTGGTGTAGGGCCGCAGGTAACCGGTACTCAGGGCGCGCTGCAGCGCCACCGCCCGGCCCGAATCCGCACACGCCACCACGGTGGCGGCAGGCTGCTCCTCGGCGATCTCGGCGGCCAGGTTGGGTCCGGAGACCACCGCGACCTGCCCGGAATCGACGCCCGTGACGGCGAGGATGACCTGGCTCATCCGCATCAGGCTGCCGAGTTCAATCCCTTTGGCAAGGCTGACCAGCGTCGCGCCGTGGGCGATATGGCCGCGCCAGGCCTCGAGATTGGTCCGCAGCGTCTGGGACGGCACGCCCAGTAAAACTGTGGTCACCCCGTCGAGCGCTTCGGCGGGGTCGGTCGTCGCACGGATGGCCTTCGGCAGCGTGATCCCGTCCAGATAGCGGCTATTGGTGTGGACAGAGTTGACCTCGTGCTCGACGTCCGGACGGCGGGCCCAGAGCCGGACCTCGCTGCCCGCGTCGGCCAGCACCTTCGCCAGCGCGGTGCCCCACGCGCCGGCGCCCATCACCGCCGCCGTTCCCAGCGAGCCGTCCATCCCACCTCCGTTTAGGCGCCGGCGGCAGCGTCTGAGTCGCGCCTGCCGCTTGAGTTCAACCTAATCACGCGGCGCTGGCAGGATGGAGGCCCATGAGCGGTGTCGGGCTGATCATCGCGGTCAAGCAACTCAGCGCCGCCAAGAGCCGGCTGGCGGCACTGTTGTCCGCAGAAGCCCGCGAACGCCTTGTGCTGGCAATGCTCACCGACACCATCACCGCGGCCCGGGAGGCGCCGGCGGTGTGGTCGGTGACGGTGGTGACCCCCGATCCGGCGGCCGCCCGTGCGGCCCGCGACCTCGGCGCGATGGTGGTGGCGGACCCGACGCCGCAGGACCATCCGGACCCGTTGAACAACGCCATCCTGGCAGCGTCCGCGTCGGCAGTTACGTCGAATATTGCTGTGCTGCAGGGTGATTTACCCGCATTGCGGCCCGACGAGTTGTCCGAGGCCTTGCTGGCGGCGGCGCGGCACCCACGCAGCTTCGTGGCCGACCGCCAAGGCACCGGCACCTCGGCCCTGTTCGCGTTCGGAGTTCCCCTCGACCCCCGGTTCGGAACCGGTTCAGCCGGTCGGCACCGGCTCTCCGGTGCAGTGGAACTGCAGGGGGCATGGCCAGGTCTGCGCTGCGATATCGACACACCGGATGACCTCGACGAGGCGCAACTCCTGGGCCTCGGCCCGGCCACCGCCCGCGCCGTCAGTTGACCGTCGCACCGGTCATCCGGTGACCGACCGGGGTCCCTGCGAGATGCCATCAACCGTATTGCGCAGCAGCCCAACACAGTGCCGACCGATGGGGGATGATGACCGCATGACCGAGGCGGAGACCGAAGCCCGAGCAGTAGAGAACGACGGACCAGCCCCCGGGTCCGCCCCTGCGGTGCCCCCCGCCGCCACCGCCGCACCCGTCGACGACGGCGGCCTTCCGCCGGATCGGTACCTGAACCGCGAACTGAGCTGGCTGGACTTCAACAGCCGGGTGCTGGCGATGGCTGCGGACACCTCGATGCCGTTGCTGGAGCGGGCGAAGTTCCTCGCCATCTTCGCCTCTAACCTCGACGAGTTCTACATGGTCCGGGTGGCCGGCCTGAAGCGCCGCGACGAGATGCGGCTGTCGGTGCGCTCGGCCGACGGGTTGTCTCCCCGCGAGCAACTGCGTTTGATCGGAGAACGCACCCAGCAGTTGGCGATTCGGCACGCGCAGGTGTTCGCCGATTCGGTGCGGCCGGGTCTGGCAGCACACGGCATTCACTTCGTCACCTGGCCGGAGCTCACCGAGGGCGAGCGCAGCGAGCTGACTTCTTATTTCCACGAACAGGTCTTCCCGGTCCTGACGCCGCTGGCGGTCGACCCCGCACACCCGTTCCCGTTCGTCAGCGGGCTGAGCCTGAATCTGGCGGTTGCGGTGCGCTCGCCCGAGGACGGGATTCAGCACTTCGCGCGGGTGAAGGTGCCTGACAACGTCAGCCGTTTCGTCCCGTTGCGGAGCGCCGGCGGAGAAAGCCAGACGGTCCGATTCCTTCCGATGGAGAAGCTGATCGCCGCCCACCTGCCGGCGCTGTTCCCCGGCATGGAAATCGTTGAGCAGCATGCCTTCCGGATCACCCGCAACGCCGACATGGACGTCGAGGACCGCGACGAGGATCTCCTGCAGGCTCTGGAACGCGAACTTGCGCGGCGCCGCTTCGGTCCCCCTGTTCGGCTCGAGGTCTCCGACGACATGTCCGAGAGCATGCTGGAACTTCTCCTGCGTGAGCTCGACGTCCATCCCGGCGATGTCGTCCAGGTGCCGGGCCTGCTTGATCTTTCGGCGCTCTGGCAGATTTACGCCGTCGATCGGCCCGCGCTCAAGGACCCGCCGTTCGTGCCCTCCACCCATCCGGCGTTCGGCGAGACGGGCAAGAGCATCTTCGCCACCCTGCGCGACGGCGACATCCTGTTGCACCATCCTTACGAGTCGTTCTCGACGAGCGTGCAGCGGTTCATCGAACATGCCGCCGCAGATCCGGACGTGCTGGCGATCAAGCAGACGCTCTACCGGACCTCCGGTGACTCGCCGATCGTCAACGCCCTGATCGAGGCGGCCGACGCCGGCAAGCAGGTGGTCGCCCTGGTGGAGTTGAAGGCCCGCTTCGACGAACAAGCCAACATCAAATGGGCCCGCGCACTGGAAGATGCCGGCGTTCACGTGGTCTACGGCCTCGTCGGGTTGAAGACGCACTGCAAGACCTGCCTGGTGGTGCGACGGGAAGGGTCGGCGATCCGGCGCTACTGCCATATCGGGACCGGCAACTACAACCCGAAAACCGCACGGCTGTATGAAGATGTCGGGCTGCTGACCGCCGCGCCGGACATCGGCGCGGACCTCACCGATCTGTTCAACTCACTGACCGGCTATTCGCGAAAGGTGAGCTACCGCAACCTGCTGGTGGCTCCGCGCGGCATCCGGACCGGGATTCTGGATCGGATCGAGCGTGAGATCGCGGCGCACGAGCGCACCGGCAACGGCCGAATCCGGATGAAGGCCAACGCGATCGTCGACGAGCAGATCATCGACGGCCTGTACCGGTCATCCCAGGCCGGCGTTCAGGTCGAGGTCGTGGTGCGCGGGATCTGCGCGCTGCGGCCGGGGGTGGAGGGCTTCTCGGAGAACGTCGTGGTGCGCTCGATTCTCGGCCAGTTCCTGGAGCACTCGCGCGTCATGCATTTCCGGGCGATCGACGAATTCTGGATCGGCAGCGCCGACATGATGCACCGCAATCTCGACCGCCGGGTCGAGGTCATGGCGCAGGTGCGGGACCGGCGGCTGACCGGTGATCTCGATGAGATGTTCGAGTCGGCCATGAACCCGGCGACAAGCTGCTGGGAACTGGGACCGGACGGCAGTTGGACCGCGTCGCCGCATGATGGTCGTGAAGTTCGCGACCATCAGGTGTGGCTGATGGAAAAGCACCGGCAGGGGTAACCGGATCACATGGCGACCAAGACGGCAACGGCGACCAGGACGAAGTCAAAGTCGAAGAAGCCTCCGGTAATCGTGCACGCTGCGGGAGCCGTGCTGTGGCGGCCGGATCCCGAATCCGGCGAACCGGTGATCGCGGTCATCCACCGTCCGCGCTACGACGACTGGTCTCTGCCCAAAGGAAAAGTCGATCCCGGTGAGACCGAACCGGTGGCGGCCGTCCGCGAAATCTACGAGGAGACCGGACAGCAGTCGCATCTGGGCCGGCGGCTGTGCCGGGTGACCTACCCGATTCCGATCGGCACCAAGGTCGTTCACTACTGGGCGGCGCGCGGACCGGGCGGGGAGTTCTGGCCCTGCCGCGAGGTGGATCAAATGACGTGGCTTCCGCTGGACGAGGCGATGAAGCGGCTCACTTACCCGTATGACCGGAAGGTGACAGCGCAGTTCGCCGACAGGCCGATCGACACCCGGACCGTGTTGATCGTCCGGCACGGCACCGCCGGCCGCAAAACGCGCTACAAGGGCGACGACACCCAGCGCCCACTCGACCGCAATGGCCGGGCCCAGGCGAAATCGCTAGTGCCGCAACTGATGGCCTTCGGCGCTTCCTCGCTGTTCGCAGCCGACCGCCAGCGCTGCGTGCAGACCATCGAACCGCTGGCCAAGACACTGGGCCTTCCGATCACGGTGGAGCCCAAGCTGACCGAAGAAGCGTATGCCGCCGACCCGGAGGCGGCCCGGCAGAGATTGCTGGAGATCGTCGCCGACGGTGGGACTCCGGCGATCTGCAGCCAGGGCAGGGTGATCCCCTACCTGATCGACTGGTGGTGCGATCGGGATGGCGTCGAGCCGGACAAGTCCCGCAACCGCAAAGGCAGCACGTGGGTGTTGTCGCTGTCCGGAGATCGGCTGATCGCCGCCGACCACATGCCCAGCCCGCTGGCGTGAAGCCTTGGTCCTCGATGACGTAAGCGCCTGAACAACAAAGGGCCTGAACAACGAAGACAAAGACGCCGCGGACCGGTGTGCGGTCCGCGGCGTCTCTGGGGAATCCGACGGGTTAGCGGCGGCCCTTCTTGGCGGGAGCCTTCTTGGCCGGCGCCTTCGCCACGACAGCCTTCTTGACGGCAACCTTCTTGACCGGCGCCGCCTTCTTGACGGCAACCTTCTTGACGGCAACCTTCTTGACCGGCGCCGCCTTCTTGACGGCAACCTTCTTGACGGCAACCTTCTTCGCCGGCGCCTTCGCCACGACGACCTGCTTGACGGAAACCTTCTTGACCGGCGCCGCCTTCTTGACGGCAACCTTCTTGACGGCAACCTTCTTCGCCGGCGCCTTGGCCACGACGACCTTCTTGACGGCGACCTTCTTGGCCGGCGCCGCCTTCTTCACAACCGCCTTGGCGGCCGGCGCCTTCTTCACGGCGGCCTTCTTGGCCGGAGCCTTTTTCACAGCAGCTTTCCTCACTGCGCCGCCGACGGCGCCTCGCCTGACCGCCGGCCCTTCAGCCGGAAGCTTCTGTGCACCAGAGACGATCGCCTTGAACTGTGCGCCGGGACGGAACGCGGGAACCGCCGTCGGCTTGACCTTGACCGTCTCACCGGTGCGGGGATTACGGGCGACCCGAGCGGCGCGACGACGACGCTCGAACACACCGAAGCCGGTGATGGTTACGCTCTCGCCCTTTTGCACCGCACGAACGATGGCGTCGATCAGGTGCTCCACAGCGTCGTTAGCGTGGCGCCGGTCGGTGTCCAGCTTCTCAGTGAGAACCTCGATCAACTCTGCTTTGTTCATTCAAATCCTCCGAAACAGTGGTCCACGCTTGGACCGACTGGAAGATACGGTAAACGTTCGCAGCGCAGAATTCCATGAGCCACGAACAAATTCAGCAAAATGATATCGACGGTCGCCCAATCCGCTTGCCGCCCTTGAGGGCCGGGTTATCTACCTGCAACTGCCCTGCCGGGCACAGTATCTCCGGCTTGCCGACGGTCAGGTCAGCGCGGGAATGCGCGGTTTCCAATTCGGACGAATCGCCTCGAAATCCGCGATATCCGACTGTTTCCGCAGGGTAAGGCCGATATCGTCAAGGCCTTCAAGCAGCCGCCAGGCGGTGTAGTCGTCAATCGTGAACGGCAGCACCGCCGTTGAGGCCGAGATCGTCCGATCCCGAAGATTGACAGTGATTTCCAGACCCGGGTGCTGTTCGATCAGCTTCCACAGCAGTTCGACATCGTCGGGGGTCACCTCTGCGGCCAACAGCCCGGCCTTGCCGGCGTTGCCGCGGAAAATGTCGGCGAACCGCGACGAGATGACGACCCGGAAGCCGTGGTCCATCAACGCCCAGACCGCATGCTCGCGTGAGGATCCGGTGCCGAAGTCGTGCCCGGCGACCAGCACCGAACCTCGGTCGAACGGACTCAGATTGAGCACGAACGCCGGATCGGTGCGCCAGGCGGCGAAAAGACCGTCCTCGAAACCGGTTCGGGAGACCCGCTTGAGGTATTCCGCCGGGATGATCTGATCGGTGTCGACGTTGGAGCGGCGCAGGGGAACGCCGATTCCGGTGTGGGTCTCAAAGGCTTCCATGGCTTTACGCTTCCTTTCGGTGTTCGGCGCCGTTCAGGTCGGCGCAGGCGAGATCGGCAGGAGCGGACAGCCGGCCCCGAACCGCGGTGGCCGCCGCGACCGCGGGCGAGACCAGGTGTGTGCGGCTGCCCTTGCCCTGCCGGCCTTCGAAATTGCGGTTGGACGTCGAGGCGCAGCGTTCCCCGGATGACAGCTGGTCGGGGTTCATCCCGAGGCACATCGAACACCCGGCGAGGCGCCACTCGGCGCCGGCTGCGGTGAAAACCTCGCCGAGGCCTTCGGCTTCGGCCTGTGCCCGCACCTTCATCGAACCCGGCACGATCAGCATCCGGACGCCGTCGGCGACCGAACGGCCGCGCAACACCTCGGCGACGGCGCGCAGGTCCTCGATACGGCCGTTGGTGCAGGAACCGACGAACACCGCATCCACCGGGATGTCCCGCATCGGCGTGCCCGGCCGAAGGCCCATGTACGCCAACGCCTTCTCGGCGCTCTGCCGTTCGGTGTCGCCGCCCATCAACTCCGGATCGGGAACCGACTCCGAAAGCGGCACGCCCTGGCCCGGGTTGGTTCCCCAGGTGACGAACGGGCTCAGAGTCGCGGCGTCGATGTGGATTTCGGTGTCGAATTCGGCGCCCTGGTCGGTGCGCAGCCGGTCCCAGGCGGCGACGGCGGCATCCCAGTCGGCACCGGTCGGCGCGTATGGCCGGCCGCGCAGGTACTCGTAGGTCGTTTCGCCGGGCGCCACCATGCCGGCCCGGGCCCCGGCCTCGATGCTCATGTTGCAGATCGTCATGCGGCCTTCCATCGACAGCGATTCGATGGTGCTGCCGCGGTATTCGATCACGTGGCCCTGCCCGCCGCCGGTTCCGATCCTGGCGATGACCGCCAGGATGATGTCCTTGGCGGTCACTCCTGCGGGCAGTTCGCCGTCCACGTTGACGGCCATGGTCTTGAACGGGCGTAACGGCAGTGTCTGGGTGGCGAGCACATGCTCCACCTCCGAGGTGCCGATTCCCATCGCGAGTGCACCGAATGCGCCGTGCGTGGAGGTGTGACTGTCGCCGCAGACGATCGTCATGCCGGGCTGGGTGAGCCCGAGTTGCGGGCCGACCACGTGCACGATCCCCTGCTCGGGGTCGCCCATGGGATGCAGCCGAACGCCGAATTCGGCGCAGTTCCGCCGCAGGGTCTCCACCTGGATGCGCGAAATCGGGTCTGCGATGGGCTTATCGATGTCGATGGTCGGGACGTTGTGGTCCTCGGTGGCCAGCGTGAGGTCGGGCCGGCGCACCGGGCGACCGGCCAGACGCAGCCCGTCGAAGGCCTGCGGGCTGGTGACCTCATGAATGAGGTGCAGGTCGATGTAGATCAGGTCGGGTTCGCGGGCGGCGCCGGTGCCGGCACCGGGCACGACGACGTGGTCCGCCCACACCTTCTCCGCAAGGGTGCGGGGCCGACCGGGCGTATCTGGAGTTCCCATTGCGCTCATTCCGTTTCGTTCGCCGCGGCGATGCAGTCATCCCACATGGTGGGACGCTAGTATCTCTATGTGAGACAGGATAGCGGCATCGGCGTACTCGACAAAGCTGTGGCCGTGCTGCACGCGATTGCCGAGTCCCCCTGTGGGCTGGCCGATCTCTGCGCACGCACCGACCTGCCCCGGGCGACGGCACACCGACTGGCCGCGGGGCTGGAGGTCCACCGCCTGCTCGCCCGCGACACCGCCGGCCGCTGGTGCCTGGGCCCGGCATTGAACGAGCTGTCCGCCGGGGTCTCCGATCCCCTGCTCGCCGCCGGCGCGGCCGTCCTGCCGGGACTGCGGGAGACCACCGGCGAGAGCGTGCAGCTCTACCGGCGCGAAGGAACCACCCGGGTCTGCGTCGTCGCGCTGGAACCGCCTGCAGGACTTCGGGATACGGTTCCGGTCGGCGCCAGGCTCCCGATGACCGCGGGCTCCGGCGCCCGGGTGCTGCTGGCCTACAGCGATGTCGACACCCAGCGGGCAGTACTGCCGTCAGCGGCGTTCACCGAACGCACACTGGCAGAGGTGCGCCGGCGAGGGTGGGCGCAGAGCGCCGCCGAGCGCGAACCCGGCGTGGCCAGCGTGTCGGCTCCGGTGCGCGACCGCGGTGGAGCCGTCATCGCCGCGGTGTCGGTGTCGGGACCGATCGACCGGATGGGCCGGCGGCCCGGGGAACGCTGGGCTGCCGATCTGCTGGCCGCATCCGAGGATCTGACCCGACGACTCTGACGTCATCGAATCTGCTCCTGGATCGTCGATACGCCCGAAGACGTGATCTGGACGCAGAGTGATGCGCGTTCCTGACACACTTTGACCATGGGAATCAACGCCATGGGAAGCAAGGCCGTGGGAACCAACCAGCGCAGCACGATCGTCATGACCGAGGCCGAGATCGCCGACTTCACCGCGCGCCACCGCACCGGGACGATGGCCACCGTCGGTCCCGACGGCCAGCCCCACCTGGTGGCCATGTGGTACGGCATCGTCGACGGCGACATCTGGGTCGAGACAAAGGTCAAGTCGCAGAAGGTGGTCAACCTGAAGCGCAACCCGAAGATCAGTTTCCTGATCGAGGACGGCATGACCTACGACAGCTTGCGCGGGGTGGCCTTCGAAGGCGTGGCGGAGATTCACGACGACCCGGACACCATCTTCGCCGTGGGCGTGAGTGTCTGGGAGCGCTACAACGGGCCCTACACCGACGATCTCAAGCCCGCGGTGGACATGATGATGAACAAGCGGGTGGCGGTGCGGATCGCCGCCCACCGGGTGCGCTCCTGGGATCACCACAAGCTGGGCCTGCCGCCGATGCCGGTGGCCGGGTCGACGGCGCCGGCCCAATAAACGTCGCCGGACCAAAAAAGAAGCGCCCGGCGTGAGCCGGGCGAACTGCGTACCCCCGATGGGATTCGAACCCACGCTACCGCCGTGAGAGGGCGGCGTCCTAGGCCGCTAGACGACGGGGGCTAGAACGGAGAAAGCATAGCCGAATCGGCTGTGCCGACGAAATTGGCTGGGGTACCAGGACTCGAACCTAGAATGGCTGAACCAGAATCAGCTGTGTTGCCAATTACACCATACCCCATGGGCACCCATAACAGCTGGTCAGAACCAAACCATTGCGGGCGTTGAAACACCGTGGAGCAGACTACCAAAGATTGCGCTCAGCGCCGTCGCGGGCCTCCCGCAACCGCCGCATGCTGCGTTCCCGGCCGAGCAGTTCCATGGATTCGTACAGCGGCGGGCTGACGGCCGCGCCGGTCACCGCGACCCGGATCGGCCCGAAAGCTTTGCGCGGCTTGAGACCCAGGCCGTCGATCAGCGCACCCTTGAGCGCGTCCTCGATGGAGGCCGAGGTCCACTCCGCGATGCCGTCGAGTGCGCCGAGCGCGGAATCGAGCACCGGCACCGCGTCGGCGGTGAGTTCCTTGGCGGCGGCTTTGGGGTCGACGGCATAGACGTCGTCGTTGAGGAACTTCAGCAGTTCCCACCCGTCGGAGAGCACCACGACGCGGGTCTGCACCAGTTCGGCGGCGGCGGCGAAACCCTCGTCGTCGAGTCCGGTGTCGTGGCCGTGAGCGTCGAAGAACGCCCCAATCCGCTGCGCGAAGTCACTCGGGTCGAGCCTCCGGATGTGTTCGGCGTTAATCGCGTCGGCCTTCTTCTGGTCGAACCGGGCCGGATTGGAGTTGACGTCGATGACGTCGAACGCACGAACCATCTCGTTCAGGGTGAACACGTCGCGGTCGTCGGCGATGCCCCAGCCCAGCAGCGCAAGGTAGTTCAGCAGGCCCTCGGGCAGGAAACCGCGGTCGCGGTGCAGGAACAGATTGGACTGCGGATCGCGCTTGGACAATTTCTTGGTCCCGTCGCCCAGAACCGTTGGCAGGTGGGCGTATTCGGGCATGACCTCCCCCACACCGATTTTGATCAAGGCGCGGTGCAAAGCGATCTGACGTGGCGTCGATGGCAGCAGGTCCTCACCGCGGAGTACATGGGTGATCCGCATGGTGGCGTCGTCGACCGGATTGACCAAGGTGTACAACGGATCTCCGGACGCCCGGGTCAGCGCGAAATCGGGCACCGTTCCGGCCCCGAAGGTGGTCTCACCGCGCACCAGGTCGTGCCAGGTGATGTCCTCGTCGGGCATCCGCAGGCGTAGCACCGGCTTTCGCCCCTTCGCCTCGTAGGCCGCCCGCTGGTCGTCGGTGAGGTCCCGGTCGAAGTTGTCGTAGCCCAGCTTCGGATTACGCCCAGCCGCCAGATGGCGCGCCTCGACCTCCTCGGGGGTCGAGTACGCCGGATATGCCGCACCGGATTCGACAAGCCGGGCGATCACGTCGCGGTAGATCTCACCGCGCTGGGACTGCCGGTACGGGTCATGCGGCCCACCGACTTCCGGGCCCTCGTCCCAGTCGAGGCCCAGCCAGCGCAGCGCCTCCAGGATCGCCGCGTAGCTCTCCTCGGAGTCCCGCGCTGCGTCGGTGTCCTCGATGCGGAAGACGAAGGTTCCGCCGGTGTGCCGGGCATAGGCCCAGTTGAACAACGCGGTGCGAACCAGGCCCACGTGCGGGGTACCCGTCGGCGAGGGGCAGAACCGCACGCGCACAGGCTGAGTCATCGAGCGCCTTTCCGGACGACGGGGTTGGTGAGGGTTCCGATCCCCTCGATGGTGACGCTGACGGTATCGCCGTCTTCCAGCGGTCCCACCCCTTCCGGGGTTCCGGTCAGGATCAGGTCGCCGGGCAGCAGCGTCATGACCGCAGACACCCATTCGATGATCGCGCCGACGTCGTGGATCATCAGAGAGGTCCGACTGCGTTGGCGCACTTGGCCGTTGACCTCGGTTCGGATCTCCAGATCGGACGGGTCGAGATCGGTGACGATCCACGGACCCACCGGGCAGAAGGTGTCATGTCCTTTGGCTCGGGCCCACTGGCCATCGGCCTTCTGCTGGTCGCGGGCGGAGACGTCGTTGGCGATGGTGTAGCCGAGGATCACATCGGCGGCCCGGGCCGCCGGCACGTCTTTGCAGGGGCGGCCGATCACCGCCGCCAGCTCGCCTTCGTGGTGCACCGGAGATGCGTTGGCGGGCAACTGAATCGAGACGTTGGGCCCGATGATCGAGGTGTTCGGCTTGAGGAAGATCACCGGGTCCTCCGGGGCCGGCCCGGTCAGTTCGTTCATCTCCTCGATGTGGGCGGCGTAGTTCTTGCCCATGCAGACCACCTTGGAGGCCAAGATCGGAGCCAGCAGCCGGACGTCACTCAGCGGCCAGGACCGGGACGTGAACGTCGGTGTGCCGAACGGGTGCTCCTTGATCTCCCGGGCTATCCAATCGTCGCGGACATCGTTCCCTTTTCCCTCGATGCTGACGAAGGCCACCCCGTCGGGGCTGGCGATACGACCCAGGCGCATTCGTGTAAGCCTAGTGTCGATGACGACGGACCCGGTGAGCACCCTGCGGCGCTGGTCGATGCTGGCCATCGCCCTGTTCGCCACACTCTTCGCGAACGTCTTCATCAACGGCGTCGCCTTCCTGATCCCCACCCTGCACACCGACTTCGGCCTGGACCTCGCCCGGGCCGGCTTGCTCTCGGCCATGCCGAAGTTCGGGATGGTGCCCACCTTGATCGCCTGGGGCTACGTGGTGGATCGCGTCGGGGAGCGCTTCGTGCTGTGGGTGGGCTCGGCTCTGACCGCGGCGGCGGCGCTGGCAGCGGCGGTCAGCGCTGGACAGGGGCCGCATTCACTGCTGCTTGTCGCGATCTTCCTCTTCCTGGGTGGGATGGCTGCGGCGAGCAGCAATTCGGCAAGCGGGCGGTTGGTGGTGGGCTGGTTTCCCCCGGAGCGACGCGGTCTGGCGATGGGCATCCGGCAGACCGCCCAACCGTTGGGAGTCGGCCTGGGCGCCCTGGTGATGCCACAGTTGGCGCAGAACCACGGAATCGGCGCCGCACTGCTGTTTCCGGCGGCGGTGTGCGCGGTTGCCGCGGTGGTGTGCGCGGCAGCGGTGAACGATCCGCCCAGACTGCCGCGCGCGGACGCGCCGCCCGAAGACCTGGCCAACCCCTACCGCGGCTCGCAGACGCTGTGGCGCATCCATGCGGTCTCGGTGCTGCTGGTGGTTCCGCAGGCGTTGGTGTGGACCTTCGCGCTGGTGTGGCTGATGAGCGAACGGGGGTGGTCGGCGGCGTCGGCGGGCGCTCTGGTGACCCTCACCCAGATCCTCGGGGCGCTGGGCCGCATCGCGGCGGGCCGGTGGTCGGACCGGATGGGCGCGCGACTGCGTCCCATCCGGATCATCGCCGCGGCCGCGGCGGCGTCCATGGTGCTGCTCGCGCTCACCGATGTACTCGATTCGGCGTGGAGCATCGCGACGTTGATCGTGGCGTCGGTGGTGACGGTGAGCGATAACGGTCTGGCCTTCACCGCGATCGCCGAAATCGCCGGACCGTTCTGGAGCGGACGGGCCCTGGGCGCGCAGAACACCAGCCAGTTGCTCGCCACGGGAATGACACCGCCGCTGTTCGGTGCGCTGATCAGCGCTGCGGGATATCCCCTGGCGTTCGTGCTGTGCGCGATTTTCCCAATGCTGGCGATCCCGTTGGTGCCCGCTGACCCAGATGAAAAAGACACCGACGAAAAGGACAGCCCTACAGCCGCTGCCTGATCCGCTCCCCCACCTCGGCGGTGGACAGTGTGGCGCCCCCGCGGCTGGCCAGATGGTCGGCGACGGCCTTGTCGATCCGCGCGGCCTCGGCCTCCTCGCCGACGTGGGACAGCAGCAGGGCCACGCTCATCACCGCGGCGGTCGGGTCGGCGATCCCTTTGCCGGCGATATCGGGGGCGCTGCCGTGCACCGGTTCGAACATCGACGGGTTGGCCCGGGTGGCGTCGATGTTGCCGCTGGCCGCCAAGCCGATGCCGCCACTGACCGCCGCCGCCAGGTCGGTGATGATGTCGCCGAACAGGTTGTCGGTGACGATGACGTCGAAGCGGCCGGGGTCGGTAACCATGTGGATGGTCGCGGCGTCGATGTGCTGATAGGCGACCTCGACGTCCGGGTATTCCCGGCCCACTTCGGCGACGATCCGCGACCACAGGGTTCCGGCGAACGTCAGCACGTTGGTCTTGTGCACCAGCGTCAGGTGCTTGCGACGCTTGGCCGCGCGGGCGAACGCGTCGCGCACCACCCGTTCGATCCCGAACGCGGTGTTCAGGCTGACCTCGGTGGCGACCTCGTGCGGGGTGCCGGTCCTGATCGACCCGCCGGTGCCGGTGTAGGGACCTTCGGTGCCTTCGCGGACCACGACGAAGTCGATCTTCGGATCGCCGGCGAGCGGGCTGGACACGCCCTCATAGAGCCGGCTGGGACGCAGGTTGACGTGGTGGTCGAGCGCGAAGCGGATCTTCAGCAGCAGGCCGCGTTCCAGCACGCCGCTGGGCACCGACGGATCGCCGATCGCGCCGAGCAGGATGGCGTCATAGCCGCGCAGTTCGTCAATCACGCCGTCGGGCAGTACTTCTCCGGTCGCGTGGTAGCGGCGCGCACCGAGGTCGTACTCGGTGCGCTCCACGCCGGGCAGCACCACGTCGAGAACCTGCAGAGCCTCGCCGATCACCTCCGGGCCGATACCGTCGCCCGGGATCACCGCCAGTTTCACGACAGGTCCACCACAGCCACCAGGCTGGCGTCCACCGCGTCGCGGATGGCCGCCCGCACCTCGGCCGGGACGTCGCGGTCCAGGCGCAGCATGATCGTCGCTCCCCCTCCGCTGGTGTCCTGGCTGAGCTGGGCGGCTTCGACGTTGACGTTCGCCTCGCCGAGCAGGGTGCCGATCTTGCCCAGCGCGCCGGGCTTGTCGCCGTAGTGCAGGATCAGGTTGACGCCCTCGGCGCGCAGGTCGAAGCTGCGGCCGTTGATCGAGACAACCTTCTGCACCTGCTGCGGCCCGGTCAGAGTTCCGGCGACGGTGACGGCGGTTCCGTCCGGACCCACTACCCGTACGTCGACGAGGCTGCGGTGGTTGGGGCTTTCGCTGGACTTGCTCAGCTCGGCGCTCAGCCCGCGGTCGGCGGCCAACGCGGGGGCGTTGACGAAGGTCACCTGCTGATCAGTCATCGTCGAGAACAGTCCGCGCATCGCCGAGAGCTTGAGCACGTCGACGTCGTCGGCCGCCAGTTCGCCGCTGACGTGGACCGCCAGGCTGCTGGGCGCCTCGGTGCCCAGGACGCCGGCCAGGACGCCGAGTTTGCGGACCAGTTCCAGCCAGGGCGCGACGTCTTCGCTGACCGCACCGGCGCCGACGTTGACCGCGTCGGGGACGAACTCCCCGGCCAGGGCGAGCTTGACGCTGGCGGCCACGTCGGTGCCCGCCCGGTCCTGGGCTTCGCTGGTCGAGGCGCCCAGGTGCGGGGTGACGACCACCTCCGGCAGATCGAACAGCGGGCTGTCGGTGCACGGCTCGGTGGAGAACACGTCGAGCCCGGCGGCTCGCACATGCCCGCTCTTGATCGCGTCCGCCAGGGCCTGCTCGTCGATCAGGCCGCCGCGGGCGGCGTTGACGATGATGACGCCGGGCTTGGTCCTGGCCAGCGCCTCCTTGCCGAGCAGCCCGGCGGTCTCCTTGGTCTTGGGCAGGTGCACCGAGATGAAGTCGGCGCGGGCCAGAACGTCGTCGAGCGGGAGCAGCTCGATGCCCAGCTGCGCGGCGCGGGCCGGCGGAACGTAGGGGTCATAGGCGATGACGTGGGTGCCGAATGCAGCGATCCGCGCTGCCACCAGCTGGCCGATCCGGCCCAGTCCCACCACGCCGACGGTCTTGCCGAAGATCTCGGTGCCGTTGAACTTCGAGCGCTTCCAGGTGTGCTCGCGCAGGGTCGCGTCGGCGGCCGGGATCTGCCGGGCCGCCGACAGCATCAGGGCCAGGGCGTGCTCGGCGGCGCTGTGGATATTCGACGTCGGAGCGTTGACCACCAGTACCCCGGCCGCGGTGGCGGCGGGAACGTCGACGTTGTCCAGGCCGACGCCGGCACGGGCGATGATCTTGAGTTTCGGCGCGGCGGCGATGACCTCGGCGTCGACGGTGGTGGCCGAGCGCACCAGCAGCGCGTCCGCGTCCGCGACGGCTTCCAGCAGCTTGGGGCGGTCTGGGCCGTCGACCCAGCGGACCTCGACCTGGTCGCCGAGCGCGGCGACGGTGGAATCGGCAAGTTTGTCGGCGATCAGAACTACAGGCAGGCTCACGCGGGACAGAGTAGTGGTGCCCCCGCCGAGCCAGTAATTCGGCGGCATGGGGAAGATGCGGCCGGGGGAAGATACAGCGATGGATGTCACGGTGGTCGGCAGCGGACCCAACGGGCTTGCGGCGGCCGTCGTGTGCGCCCGCGCGGGTCTGCGGGTGCAGGTGCTGGAGGCTCAGCCGACGCTGGGCGGCGGATCGCGGACACTGCCCGACCCGGAGTTCAGCGGGGTGCGGCATGACATCTGTTCGGCGATCCACCCATTGGCGCTGGCCTCACCGTTCTTCGCGGAATTCGATCTGCGGGCCCGGGGCGTCGGACTGGCGGTGCCGGAGATCTCGTATGCCAACCCCCTTCCGGGACGGCCGGCGGCGATCGGTTTTCACGACCTGGAGCGCACCTGCGCCGGGCTGAGTGACGGCGACTCCTGGCGGCATCTGATGGGTCCGTTGGTCGCCCGCGGCGACGACGTGGTCGCCCTGCTGGTCGGAGACAAACGTTCCCTCCCGCCGGACCTGCCCGCGGCAGCGCTGCTGGGCCGGCGGATGCTGGAGCAGGGTACGCCGGCCTGGAACAGGCTACGCGGCGAGGACGCCCGCGCGTTGTTCACCGGCGTTGCGGCACACACGATTTCGACGATGCCGTCGTTGGTGGCCGCCGGTGCCGGACTGCTGCTGGCGACGCTGGCACACACCTGGGGATGGCCGGTACCGGTGGGCGGCAGCCAGTCCATCGCCGACGCACTGATCGCCGATCTGCGCGCCCATGACGGCGAATTGCACACCGGCGTCGAGGTCACCACTGCCCCGCCTGGCGTCGTGCTCTACGACACCGCGCCGACGGCCCTGCTGGACATCTACGGGTCGGCGTTGCCGGAGCGCTATGCGGCAGCGCTGCGTCGCTACCGCTTCGGCGCCGGCGTGGCGAAGGTGGATTTTGTTCTCTCCGAGGATGTTCCGTGGACCGACCAACGCCTGGCGGGTGCGGCGACCCTGCACCTGGGGGGCAGCAGAACCCAGATGGCGCACGCCGAACGCGAGATCGCCCGCGGCCGGCACGCGGACTGGCCGATGGTGCTGTCCGCGCAGTCCTACACCGCCGACCCGAGTCGCGTCGACTCCCGGGGGCGCCGGCCGCTGTGGACCTACGCCCATGTACCTGCCGGATCGACCGCCGACCAGACCGAGGTCATCACCGCGGTGATCGAACGGTTCGCACCCGGTTTCACCGACATCGTCGTCGCCGCCCGCAGTATCCCCGCGGCGCGATTGCACCTGCACGACGCGAACTACGTCGGCGGTGACATCGGGGTCGGCGGCAACACCGTGCCACGCGCCCTACTGGGCCCCACCCCTCGGGTAAACCCCTGGAGCACACCGGTTCCCAGGGCCTACCTGTGCTCGTCGGCCACTCCGCCGGGCGGCGGCGTGCATGGCCTGAGCGGCTACTACGCCGCCCGGACGGTGCTCAAGCGGGAGTTCGGCCTGCCGGTGCCGTCACTGCGGCCCTGACGCAATTCGGCGCGGTTTCAAGCGTCTGCCGCTCGAAACCGCGCCGAATTCGCACTGAAAAGTGCTGAAAAACTAAGCCGTCTCGGTGATCGGCCGGTCCACCCAGCTCATCAGCTTGCGCAGCTTGGCGCCGGTGACCTCGATCGGATGCTCGGCGTTCTTCTTGCGCAGTCCCTCGAGCTCCTTGTTGCCGCCCTCGACATTGGCCACCAGACGCTTGACGAAGGTGCCGTCCTGGATCTCGGCCAGGATCTGCTCCATCCGCTTCTTGGTGTCGGCGTCGATGACGCGCGGCCCGGAAAGGTAGCCGCCGAACTCGGCGGTGTCGGAGACCGAGTAGTTCATCCGGGCGATGCCGCCCTCGTACATCAGGTCAACGATCAGCTTGAGCTCGTGCAGCACCTCGAAGTAGGCCAACTCCGGCGCATAGCCCGCCTCGACCATCACCTCGAAGCCGGTCTTCACCAATTCCTCGGTGCCGCCGCACAATACGGCCTGCTCACCGAAAAGGTCGGTCTCGGTCTCGTCCTTGAAGGTGGTCTTGATGACACCGGCGCGGGTGCCGCCGATCCCCTTGGCGTACGAGAGTGCCAGGGCCAGACCGTTACCGGTCGGATCCTGCTCGATGGCGACCAGGCAGGGCACGCCCTTGCCGTCGACGAACTGCCGGCGCACCAGGTGGCCGGGGCCCTTCGGGGCGACCATGCCGACGGTGACGTCGGCGGGCGGCTTGATCAGGCCGAAGTGAATGTTGAGGCCGTGGCCGAAGAACAGTGCGTCACCGGGCTTGAGGTTGGGTTCGATGTCGTTCTTGAAGATCTCAGCCTGCGCGGTGTCGGGCGCCAACAGCATGATCACGTCGGCCCACTTGGCGACCTCGGCCGGGGTGTCGGCCTCCAGGCCCTGCTCCTCAACCTTCGCGCGCGACTTGGAGCCCTCCTTCAGGCCCACCTTCACCTGCACGCCGGAGTCGCGCAGGCTCAGCGAGTGCGCGTGGCCCTGGCTGCCGTACCCGATCACACCGACCTTGCGGCCCTGAATGATCGACAGGTCGGCGTCGTCGTCGTAGAACATCTCGATTGCCCCGGAATTGGACACAGTTTTTGCTTTCCTTCTCTTGTTCTCTTGTATTCGTTCTTATTTCGCGCTCGTGATGCCGCGCGGCCCGCGCGACAGTGCTACCACACCGGACTGCACGGTCTCGCGGATGCCATAGGGTTCGAGCACTCGGAGCAGCGCCTCGAGCTTCTCCTCGGTGCCGGTGGCCTCGACGGTCACCGACTCAGTGGAGACGTCGATGACCTTGGCGCGGAACAGGTTCACCGCCTCGATCACCTGGCTGCGGGTGGCCGAATCGGTGCGCACCTTGATCAGTGCGAGTTGGCGGGCGACCATGTTGTCGTCGTCCTGCTCGACGATCTTGATCACGTTGATCAGCTTGTTGAGCTGCTTGGTGACCTGCTCCAGCGGGGTCTCCTCGGCGGTGACGACGATCGTCATCCGGGACATGTTCTTGATGTCGGTGGGTCCGACCGCCAGCGACTGGATGTTGAACCCGCGCCGGGAGAACAGCGCGGCGACGCGCGCCAGCACGCCGGGCTTGTCCTCGACAAGCACCGACAAAGTGTGGGTCACAGTCCTGGAAGGACCAGAAGTAGTAGCGCTCATCAGGCACGTCCCTCGGAGTTGTCCTCGTCGAACAGCGGCCGGATGTTGCGGGCCGCCATGATCTCGTCGTTGCCGGTGCCGGCCGCGACCATCGGCCACACCTGAGCGTCGGCGCCGACGATGAAGTCGATCACCACCGGGCGGTCGTTGATGGCACGCGCCTGATTGATGACGTCGACGACGTCCTCCTCACGCTCACAACGCAATCCGACGCACCCCAGCGCCTCGGCCAGCTTGACGAAGTCCGGGATGCGCTGGCTGTGGGTGGCCAGGTCGGTGTTGCTGTAACGCTCGCCGTAGAACAGCGTCTGCCACTGCCGAACCATACCCAGGTTGCCGTTGTTGATCAGCGCCACCTTGATCGGCACGCCCTCCACCGCGCAGGTGGCCAGCTCCTGGTTGGTCATCTGGAAACAGCCGTCGCCGTCGATTGCCCACACCTCAGTGTCCGGGCAGGCCATCTTGGCGCCCATCGCCGCAGGCACGGCATAGCCCATCGTGCCCAGGCCGCCGGAGTTCAGCCACGTCCGCGGCTTCTCGTAGGAGATGAACTGCGCCGCCCACATCTGGTGCTGGCCGACCCCGGCCACGTAGATGGCGTCCGGCCCGGCGATCTTGCCGAGTTGTTCGATGACGTACTCCGGGGACAGGCTGCCGTCTTCGGGCGCGGTCCAGCCCAGCGGGTAGGTCTCGCGGAGGCCGTTGAGGTAGGACCACCAGTCGGCCAGGTCGGGGTCGTTGATGCCCTCGTTGCCGATCCGGTTCTCACCTGCCGGCATCCGGCGGAACGCCTCGATCAGGTCGCGGATGACGGCCTTGATGTCGCCGACGATCGGGACGTCGGGGTTGCGGTTCTTGCCGATCTCGGCCGGGTCGATGTCGGCGTGGATCACCTTCGCGTCGGGCGCGAACGTCGAGAGCTTGCCGGTGACCCGGTCATCGAAGCGAGCGCCCAGCGCGATGAGCAGGTCGCTCTTCTGCAGGGCGGCCACTGCGGCCACCGTGCCGTGCATGCCGGGCATCCGCAGGTTCTGGACGTGGCTGTCCGGGAACGCGCCGCGGGCCATCAGGGTGGTGACCACCGGGATGCCGGTCAGTTCGGCCAGTTCGGCGAGCTCCTCGCTCGCGTTGCCGCGGATGACGCCGCCGCCGACGTAGAGCACCGGTTTGCGGGCCTCGGTGATGAGCTTGGCGGCCTCTTTGATCTGCCGGCCGTGCGGTCTGGTGTTGGGCTTGTAGCCGGGCAGCTGCAGCTGCGGGGGCCAGGAGAAAGTGCACTCTCCCTGCAGCACGTCCTTGGGGATGTCGACCAGCACGGCGCCGTGGCGGCCGGTGGAGGCGATGTGGAACGCCTCGGCGATGGAGCGGGCGATGTCGTTTCCATCGCGCACCAGGATGTTGTGCTTGGTGATCGGCATGGTGATGCCGGTGATGTCGGATTCTTGGAAGGCGTCGGTGCCGATCAGGCTGCGGCCGACCTGTCCGGTGATGGCGACGACGGGGATGGAGTCCATCTGGGCGTCGGCCAGCGGGGTGACCAGGTTGGTGGCGCCGGGCCCGGAGGTGGCCATCATGACGCCGACGCGGCCGGTGGCGTGCGCATACCCGCTGGCGGCGTGGCCGGCGCCCTGCTCGTGGCGGACCAGGACATGGCGCAGCTTGGTCGAATCGAACAGCGGGTCGTAGACGGGGAGCACGGCGCCGCCGGGGATGCCGAAGATCAGGTCGACGTCGAGTTCCTCGAGCGAGCGAACGACGGCTTCGGCGCCGGTGATCTGCACCGGCGCGACCCGCTGAACCGCGTGGTTGCCGGACGGGTGGGAGTGGTGTGCGCCGTTGGCCGGCTCGGCCCCTGGAGTTTGGCCGGCCTCGGGTGCGCGGGTGGCGGGTGCGCTCACTGGTGTCCTCATCGTCTTCTGGGTCTGTGTCGTGATGTGGGTCTCGTGATGGGCAAGAAAAAACCCCCGTCAGCATGGCGGCTGTACGAGGGTTGCGCGCTGGTGCGTGTTGCTAAACCCGGGAGAGGGAAAGCGCGGCACCAACGCGCTGACCTACTACAATTTTTCCGCCGGCAGACATATCGCGAAGGCTAGCCTCTGCACAGGTCAGGCGTCAAATCTACGGCGTGCCTCACCCACTCTGAGCGCGTAGCCGGTAGCGGTGCCTCACCTACTTTGAGCGCGTTACCCGGAAGGCTTGCCCAGCGTGGAGGGCAAGATCGATATGGCCGCGAGACGGCAGGTAACCAACAAGCTGCAG
>CAIRCP010000042.1 GCA_903877095.1 uncultured Actinomycetes bacterium
CAGCGGAACTCCCAGGTGAAGGGTTGTCTTACGAGGACACCCATCGATACCGGGAGTTCCGCTGCTCCAACTCCCCGACACGCTGCACACATCACACTTGACCCAACAGTCACACCCTTAACTGAGCGACATTGGGACTAATCCCGGACTAGCCGGTCGACGTCTTGGTCGCGGCGAGGGTATCCAGGAAAGCCTGGGCCCAGCGGTCGACGTCGTAGGTCAGTACCTGCCGGCGCAGGGCCCGCATCCGCGCGCGGCCCTCTTCGGGGGTCTGCGTGAGCGCGGTTTCGATGGCGTCTTTGACGCCTTCCAGATCGTGCGGGTTGGTCAGATAGGCCCGCCGCAATTCCGCTGCGGCACCGGTGAATTCGGACAGGACCAGGGCCCCGCCCAGATCGCCGCGGCAGGCGACGTATTCCTTGGCCACCAGGTTCATCCCGTCCCGAAGCGGGGTGACGAGCATGACGTCGGCCGCGACAAAATATGCGATGAGTTCATCGCGCGGTATCGGCCGGTGCAGGTAGTGGACGACCGGGCGTCCCACTTCGCTGTATTCGCCGTTGATGTGACCGACCTGCTGTTCGATCTCGTTGCGCAGGATCCGGTAGCTCTCCACCCGTTCGCGACTCGGTGTGGCCAACTGCACCAGAACGGTGTCGTCGCCCTTGACCCGGCCCTCGGCGAGTAGTTCGGAGAACGCGTTCAGCCGAACGTCGATGCCCTTGGTGTAATCCATCCGATCGACACCGAGCAGGAGCTTGCGCGGGCTGCCCAGTTCGGCTCGAATCTGCCTGGCGCGCCGCCGGATATCCCGATTGTGGCCCTTGCGGTCGAGTTCGGCCGAGTCGATGGAAATCGGGAATGCGCCCACCTTGATGGTGCGGTCGCCCAGCCAGACCTCGCCGAACCGTGAGCGAACCCCCACCGATGCGCGGGTGGTCTCCGCGCCGGCCAGTTGCCGGGAGAGGTAGAGAAAGTTCTGGGCGCCGCCGGCGAGGTGAAAGCCGACCAGATCAGCTCCGAGCAGGCCATCGATGATCTCGGTCCGCCACGGCAACTGCATGAACAACTCGACCGGCGGGAACGGGATGTGCATGAAGAACCCGATGGTGACGTCGGGCCGCAGTTCGCGCAGCATCTTCGGCACCAGCTGCAGCTGATAGTCCTGCACCCAGACCGTCGCCCCGGGGGCTGCGGCGCGGGAGGTGGCCTCGGCGAAGCGCCGGTTGACGTCGACATACCGGTTCCACCAGGCACGGTGGTAGCTCGGTTTGACGATCACATCGTGGTAGAGCGGCCAGAGGGTGGCGTTGGAGAAGCCCTCGTAGTACTCCTCGACGTCGGCGGCGCTGAGCCGCACCGGGTACAGCTGCAGCCCGTCTTCGGTGATCGGTTCTTCGGGGCCGTCTTCGACGCCGGGCCAACCGATCCACGCTCCGCGCTGCTTGCGCAGCAGCGGTTCCAGCGCCGTCACCAAGCCGCCGGGGCTGCGCTTCCACGTGGTGGTGCCGTCGGGTGACAGCTCCATGTCGATGGGCAGCCGATTGGCCACCACAACGAAGTCGGAGTCGCCGGCCCGAGCGGGCCCGGTGCCTCCGTCGGCCACTAGACCTCGAGCTTTGACGGTCCAATACCGAGCATGGACAGGAAAACCCGGCACTCGTCGGCGTCGGTGGCATAGGCCGCGACGACGCGACGCGCTTGACGGGCCGTGCTGTCGGCAAGCGGCTCCACGTCGTCGATATCCGCTGGATCAGATTTGGCAGGCATACGACAACTCTAGGCCAGGCTTAGGGGCTGGTCGACAAGGTGGAGCGGGGCACCACGGCCGGGCCGGTGTTGAAGGTCTGCGCGTAGCACGCGCCCGACATCCAATACCCGGTGCACGACTCGCCGTTGATGTTGGGTACCAGATCGACCGGAAGGCCGGATTGGATCGTCGTCGTCTCCGACTCGGTGTACCGCAGCGGGGTGTCCGACGGGTCGACGTTGCCGCCGGCGGTGCTGCCGACCGCTGTCATCGCGGGCACGCAGTTTCCGTCCTGCATGACCTCGCCCCCTTGGCAACCCGAGGTACCAGATTCGGCGGGCGCGGGTGCCGGAACGCCTGGGTCCGGTTCGGGCACGGGCGCGGCGAGGGCCGCCGGGGCGATGCTGAGCATCGCCCCGGCGGTCAGTACGCCCGCGGCGAGAAGCCGCTCGACGGTCCGCACAGCGTTACGGCTGAACGCCGACCGGAACCGGCGGAAGCTCGACGCCTGCTGCATTGCCACCACCGGTGGCCTCCGGCAGGCCGATGCACTGGCCGACGTTGGCGCCGGTGCAGGGAATGCCGTTGACCTCGGGGAGCTGGCCGACGCTGCCCGAACCGGTGCCCTCGGTGATCGCACCCGCCTCCAGCGGGGCGCCCTCGGGGTTGATCGGATTCTGCGTGGGCGGCGCGACGTCGCTGAACGGCTGGCAGGCTCCGGTAACCGGGTCCGCGATCTCGGTCGATGGGCACTCGGCCAGCGCGGGGGAGGACGGGGCGGCCGGGGTGGACAGCGCGACCACGACCGGCGCTGCCGCGATGGCGACGGCGAAGCCGCCCGCGACGAGCAGGCGGTTCGTGAGGGTGGTGAGGGTAGCCATGAGCGTGCTTTCTGTTGGTGGGCTGCCCCGTCGGCCGGGTGCAGTAGCAGTCAACTTGTATTTTCGCGGCCCGTGACTCGGGCGTTACATCCGATACTTGTTACATCCGATACTAATGTGAAGTCGGGCGGGTATCACCTGGCCCGTTAGCCACGGCCTCGTCGTCCCGCCGGCCGCTAGGACTACCGCGAGGACCCACATGGAACTCTCTTTCACCGACCGGACCTACCTGGTGACCGGCGGCGGGAGCGGAATCGGGAAAGGCGTAGCCGAAGGGCTGGCCAGATCCGGTGCACAGGTGATGATCGTCGGCCGCAGCGCCGACCGGCTGGCGGCCGCCGCCGCCGATATCGGCGCCGACGCCCCCGGGGCGGTCCGCTTCGAATCCGCCGACGTCACCGACGAGGAGCAGGTCAGCCGGGTGATCGAGGCGGCCACCGCCTGGAACGGCCGGCTGCACGGAGTGGTGCACTGCGCGGGCGGCTCGCAGACCATCGGCCCGGTGACCCAGATGGACTCGGAGGCCTGGCGGCGCACCGTCGACCTCAACGTGAACGGCGCCATGTACGTGCTCAAGCACTCCACCCGTGAGATGGTCCGGGGCGGCGGCGGGTCGTTCGTCGGCATCTCCTCGATCGCGGCCAGCAATGTCCACCGCTGGTTCGGCCCCTACGGGGTGACCAAGTCCGCGCTGGACCACCTCATGATGCTGGCCGCCGACGAGTTGGGCCCGTCCTGGGTCCGGGTCAACGGAATCCGCCCCGGGCTGATTCGCACCGACCTCGTTCAGGTGATCATCGATTCACCAGAGGTCAGTGAGGACTACCGGCAGTGCACGCCGCTACCGCGGATCGGCGAAGTGGCCGATGTCGCCAACCTCGCGATGTTCCTCCTCAGCGACGCGGCGGGCTGGATCACCGGGCAGATCATCAACGTCGACGGCGGTCAGGGCCTACGCCGCGGTCCGGACATGTCGGCCATGCTGGCGCCGGTGTTCGGTGCCGACGGCCTGCGCGGCGTGGTCTGACGCCGTGCGTCCGCCCCCCGAGAAACCCGGCCCCGGGCAGGAGTCGGTGTGGGACTACCCGCGCCCACCGCGACTCGAAGATGTCGACGCACCGATCACCATCGAACTCGGCGGCCAGGTGATTGCGACCACCGACCGGTCCTGGCGAGTGCTGGAGACCAGCCATCCGCCGACCTATTACCTGCCGCGATCCTGCTTCGCCGAAGGAGTGTTGCGCGACGCGGCCGGGACGTCGTGGTGCGAATGGAAAGGCCAGGCCCGCTACTTCGACCTGGTCACCCCCGCTGCGGTCGCTGCCCGAGCGGCCTGGACCTATCCCCGTCCCACCGCCGGTTTCGAACCGATCGCCGGCGCGGTCGCGGTGATGGCGGGTCAGGTTGACCGCTGCACCGTCGGCGGCGAGACGGTGATTCCGCAGCCCGGCGGTTTCTACGGCGGGTGGATCACCAGCCGGGTGGTGGGGCCGTTCAAGGGTGGGCCGGGTTCGGCGGGCTGGTGAGCCCGTACCGCGTGAAACATGGCGGAAACACTTCCGCCCCCTTTCTGAAACACGGCGCCGACATTCTCTTCCACGACCGTCGAGCCCAGCCGGCTACCCACGGCGGTGAGTCGAAGGAGTCGCCGCAGTGGCCATTGATCCCGCCGCAACCGCCTGGTTGTTGACCAGCACCGCCCTGGTGCTGCTGATGACACCCGGGCTGGCCATCTTCTACGGCGGCATGGTGCGCGCCAGTGGCGTGCTCAACATGATCATGATGAGCTTTATCTCCATTCCGCTGGTGACGGTGGCGTGGCTGCTGGTCGGGTACAGCCTGGCGTTCTCCGAAGGCTCAACCGGATTCGTCGGAGGCCTGGCCCACGCCGGGATGCGGGGAATCGGGCCCGACACCGTGCACGGGACGGTTCCCGAACTGCTGTTCAGCACCTTCCAGCTGAGTTTCGCGATCATCACCGCGGCCCTGGTCAGCGGCGCGATCGCCGACCGGGCCAAGTTCGCCGCCTGGATGGTCTTCGTCCCGGTGTGGTCGATCGTGGTGTATTCCGTTGTTGCCCATTGGGTTTGGGGACCGACCGGCTGGCTGTTCAAGATGGGGGTGCTCGACTACGCCGGCGGGCTGGTGGTCGAGATCGTCTCGGGCTCCTCGGCGCTCGCGCTGGCCCTGGTGCTGGGGCCGCGCATCGGCTTCAAAGTGGAGGCCATGCGGCCGCACAACCTCCCGTTCGTGCTTCTCGGGGTGGGTCTGCTGTGGTTCGGCTGGTTCGGCTTCAATGCCGGCTCGGCGTTGGCCGCCAACGGCCTGGCCTCAGCGATTTTCCTCAACACCCTCGTCGCCGGCTGCCTGGGCATGCTGGGCTGGTTGGGCGTCGAACAGATCCGGGACGGCAAGCCGACCACCTTTGGCGCCGCCTCCGGCGTCGTCGCGGGTCTGGTGGCCATCACACCGTCGTGCGGCACCGTGAACACCTTCGGGGCCGCGTTGGTCGGCCTCGCGGCCGGAATCGTTTGCGCCTTCGCGATCGGAGTGAAGTTCAAACTGAACTACGACGACTCCCTGGACGTCGTGGGCGTTCACTTCGTCGGCGGGGTGGTCGGTGTGCTGCTGATCGGTGTGCTCGCGACGTCCGTGATGACCGGCGGCCCGCAGGGCCTGCTCTTCGGCGGTGGATTCGGGCTGCTGGGCAAGCAGCTGCTGGCCATGGCGGTAGTGGGCCTGTATGCCTTCTCGGTGACCTACGGCCTGGGCAAGCTGATCGACCGGTTGATGGGTTTCCGGATCAGCGCCGATGAAGAGGCCAGCGGTGTGGACTTCACCCAGCACGCCGAGACGGCCTACACCGAGGGGGTGTACGGACATCAGCAGGCTCGCCGTCCGTTATTCGGGGACCGCGACGCGTTCCGCCGGCCCGATGAGGACTGATCGGCTCCATCGTCGATCCGCTCCGTCGTTGATCCGCTAAGCCGTTCCGGGTAACCGCTGCGCTGGCGCCTCGGTACCATTCCGGCATGCCGCTGGCTAATGGAGATGTCTTCGCCGGCTTCCGGATTCTGCGACCACTGGGCTTCGGCGGGATGGGCGAGGTCTACCTGGCCCAGCATCCGCGTCTGCCTCGCCAGGACGCGCTGAAGATCCTGCCCCCCGAGATGTCTTCGGACCCCGAGTTCCGGGCACGGTTCAATCGGGAGGCGGAGATGGCCGCCGCTCTGTACCACCCGCACATCGTCGGTATCCACGACTGCGGCGAATTCAACGGGCAGCTATGGATTTCCATGGACTTCATCGACGGGCCGGATGCCGGCCGGCTGCTGCGCGACCAGTATCCCAATGGGATGCCGCCCGGCGAAGTCGTCGACATCGTGGCCGCCGTCGCCGACGCTCTGGACTACGCCCATAGCCGCGGACTGCTGCACCGCGACGTCAAGCCGCCCAACATCCTGCTGACCAATCCCGAACGCGGACGGCGGCTGATCATCCTGGCGGACTTCGGAATTGCCCGGGACGCCGGGGATTCCAACGGCCTCACCGCGACGAACGTCACCGTCGGAACGGTCAATTACGCGTCGCCGGAACAATTGATGGGTGCCCCGATCGACGGGCGTGCCGATCAGTACGCACTTGCCGCGACCGCCTACCACCTGCTGAGTGGATCCCCGATGTTCGGCTCGTCGAATGCCGCCGTGGTGATCGGCCAGCACCTCAACGCGCCGCCTCCTCGGCTCGGGGACTCCCGTCTGGCGCTCGCACGGCTGGATCCCGTTCTGGGCAAGGCGTTGTCGAAGAATCCAGCCGACCGCTTCCGGTCGTGCAGTGAGTTCGCCGACGCACTGCGGCAGGCGGCCAGCCCATCGGCAGGGATGCCGCCGGCGCCACCGCCCGTGCAGCAGCAGATGGCGCGTCCACCGCTGCCCCCTCCAGCGCCGCACCCGGCCGGCGGCCCCACCGCGTACCTGCCCGCCGACTATTCGGCCCAGCCTTCTGGATCTTCGGCCCAGCCCCTCGGCTATCCGGCGGAGCCCTCCACATACTCGGCGGAGCCTCCCGCCGGCGAGGAACCCGCCCCGTCGCGGTGGCCGTGGATTCTCGCGGCGGTCGCCCTGGTGTCGATTCTGGGGGCACTCGTGTACGCGGTGTGGCCGCGTCATGACGAACCGTCCAGAACGTCGGCGCCGAGCACGTCGACGTCGACCTCACGGACATCGACGTCGACCTCCCGGACGTCGACGTCGCCCACCACGACGACCTCGCCCACCACGACGACGACTTCGTCGGCCGCGCAGGCGGTCACGTTCGACTCGATGCGGGATCTGGTGAACGGCTTCTACGGCCAGCTGCCCGGCAACGCCAGCAGCGCGTGGAACATGCTCGACATCCACTACCAACAGCGCAATGGACTGGGCGACTACCTCGGCTTCTGGTCGACCATCCAGTCGGTGTCGGTGCTGGCGATCAGTCCCAGGGACGCGAACAGTGTGGTGGCGACGATCCAATACGTGCTTAACGACGGCAGGGTTGACACCGAAAACCGTTGGCTCAGTGCGGTTCCCGTCAACGGCCAGTTGTTGATCTATGACTCCGAGCGGATCGGACCCGCTTAAGCCATCAGTGGACCAGGTGCGGCCGGCAGAACGCGCACAGACCCGAACCCAGGCTGGGATACCCGCAGTAGGGGCACGTCCCGACCCGTGCGTGCGCGCGGTGGCCGGCGTCGGAAACCCGGTTGTCGAGTGTCCGGAGCTGCATGGCCAGGACGCCGAGCCGGTCGCTCAGCCGGGCGCGCTCGGATTCCAGCGCCGTCCGCTCGCAGACCTTGTCCCCGAGGGCCGGACCGGCCAAGGGGCGACGCTGACGCCACGCCAGGTCGGAAAGCCGACGGTCCAGGTGGTCCAGCCGGGCAGCGAGGCTCCGCAGCAGATGAGTCAGTTGCTCCCGGTCACCGGCCAGCCCGCCGGGGGCACCCGGGTGCTCCCCGGACGCCGGCATCACTACGGCTGATCCAGTCATGAGCGGCTCTCCTTGCCGGTGAGTTGGTCGGTCGCCTCAGCGTCCGGTCGGTAAGCTAGCAGCACGGACAGCAATCCGTGAAATGAACCGATTTCCCGGCTGCCCCGGTCACCAGATTCGCCAGTAACGTCGGCTCCGGAGTCGGCGGCGCTGTGGTGAGAAGACCGTCGGTCGGATCCGCACGAAGCATGTTCCGGCTTCACGGAGGCAGTCCGTATGAACCGCGGGGACGGGGGTTTCTACAGGCATGAACGGCCGCGAACGAAGTGTGGTGTGTCGGAACAGGCGCGGACTGTGAGCCTGACCGAGGACCCCCAGCCGACCGCCGACCGTCAGCGCGCTCTGGACGCGGCGATCGCCGAACTCGTTGCCACCAACGCAGGATCGGTGACGATGATCGCCGTCGCCAAGCGGGCCGGCGTGGATGTGCAAGACATCAAGGAGATGTGGGCCAACACGCCCGAACTCCTGACCGCAGCCCTGATGTCGTACGCCCATCAGCACCTGCCGGTTCCGGACACCGGCTCACTGCGGGGCGACTTGCTCGGGTACGCGAAATCGTTTGCTGCCGCGGTCAACTCGCCGACCGGTCGGCGCCTCCTCGACGCGTTGATCGCCACGCCGAAGGACTGGGATGTGTCAGGGTGGCGCTCTGCATTCTTCGTCGCGCGGGGTCAGCGGTCGTCGGCCGCGATGCGACGTGCGGTCGACCGCGGTGAACTGCGCGCGGACGTCGATTCGGTCAGGGTCTTCGATCTGCTTGCGGCGGGATTGTCCACACCAGTGCAGTTCTATGACCGTCCGGTCACCGATGAGGACTGCGAATTCGTCGTCGACCTTGTTCTTACCGGCATTCTCGTCAATCGTTGAGCCGCGCCAAATAGCATTCGCCCATGTCGTCGCTGATCCCGCAACTTCCCAGACCGCCGTTGGGGTTGCCGGATCCGCTCCGCCGCATCCACGTTCCCAAGGATCTCGGGTCCGTCACCGACATCGGTCCGGAGGATTCGCCCGAGGCCGGCGACGTCACCTCCCGCCGGGTCGAGGCGATCTGGTCATCGGTGTTGGAGTGGTATCGCAGCGGTGTACATCCCGCGCTGCAGGTGTGCGTTCGCCGTCATGGCGCCGTGATTCTCAACCGTGCCATCGGCCATTCCCGCGGCAACGGTCCCCGTGACGGCAGGGATGCCCAGCGGGTGCCGGTCACCGTCGACACGCCCTTCTGCGTCTACTCGGCCTCCAAAGCGATCACCGCCTTCGTCGTGCACAAGTTGGCTGAGCGCGGCCTGCTTGATCTGGCCGACCCCGTCTGCGACTACATCCCCGGGTATGAGCGACATCGCAAGCACCGCATCACGATCGGTCAGGTTCTCGCGCACCGGGCCGGGGTGCCGAATCTGCCGGGCAGCGCTCTGGATCTCGACAAGCTGGGCGACCGTGAGTTCATGACCGACATCCTGGCCGGGGCCGTCCCGTTCGCGAAGCCGGGCCGCTACCTGGCCTATCACGCTGTCTCCGGCGGTTTCATCCTCGGTGAGATCGTGCACGCCGCCACGGGCAAGAGCATTCGCGAAGTGCTGGCCGAGGAGTTCCTCGACCCCCTCGGCTTCCGATGGACGAATTACGGTGTGGCGCCCGGGGATGTCGACAAGGTCGCACTCAACTACATCACCGGGCCCCCCACTGCGCCGCCGTTGTCCACCATGCTCAGCCGCGCGCTCGGCGTAGGCCTGGACAAGCTGGTCGATGTCACCAACGACCCGCGCTTCCTGACCGGTATCGTTCCGGCCGCCAATACGGTGACGACGGCGTTCGAGTTGTCCCGGTTCTTTGAGATCATGCGTTGCGGCGGCGAACTCGACGGTATCCGGGTGATCGGAACCGACACCATCCGTCGCGCGCTTGTCCAACGCTCGCACCTGGAAATCGATCTCTCCCTTGCGTATCCGACCCGATTCTCCTACGGCCTCATGCTCGGTGCGCGCGTCGTCTGCCTGTATGGACTCGACACCCAATATGCCTTCGGACACTTGGGTTTCACCAACATTCTCGCCTGGGCCGATCCGCAGCGGGCCATCTCGGTCGCCGTCGTCAACAGCGGAAAGCCGATCGTCTATCCCGAACTGCTGCCGTCGTTCCTGGGGACGATGCAACGCATCACCAGCGAGATGCCGAAGATCCCGACCTCGGAGATGCTCGTCTAGGGCTATTCGGCGTCGAGTCGCCAGAGTGGCTCGTCGTCGGCGGAAACCATTGTCAGCGAGTCGGTTTCGGCCATCCCATTGCTGACGCCGGCCGTAAGGTAGGTCCCGGGTTCGGTCGCACTGCTGCACGCCCGCCTGGCTCCGTCCACCGCGGGTCCCCAGATATGGAAGAGCATCGCGGGGGCTTCGCCGACCATACCGCTGCTCACCTGGCCCGAATCGATGCCGATGCGCAACGCCAAGTGGTGGCCGGTCTCGGCGTCGAAGCGCTCGACGATCTGCGAGCACCGGCGCGCGAACTCAGCCGCCTTCCGGATGCCGTCGAGCTGCGGCACGGAAAGGCCCCCCGCAGCGAGGTAGCCGCTGCCGGATCCGCGGATCGGGTCGTGGCCGTACTCGTGTGCAGCGGCGTCGAATTGGCGCACCAGCTCGTTGTACCGGTCGAGTAGCTGATCTGAGTCGAGCGAGTCCTCCAGCGCGGCGAGGCCGTCGATTCGGATCATCACCACCGAGACATCCCGGTGGTCTGTTGCCCTGATCGATTCCCCGGCGCTCACCCGCTCGGCGATCGGGGAGGGCATGAGCCCGGCGAGCACCCGTCTGCTGTGCGCTCGCTGCTGCTGGATCACCTCATCCTTGTCGTGCAGCGCGTCGCTCATGTCGTTGAAGGCTCTGGTGAGATCGCCGATCTCGTCGTTGGTATCGACCGGCAGCCGGACGGTGAAGTCTCCGGAAGCGATTCTGCGCGAGCCGGATTCGAGTCGCCGGATAGGACGGATGAACGCATTGGCGAGCAAGGCGGAGAGCAGGCAGACCACAAAGATGATCCCCGCCGCGGTCAGCACCACCCTTCGGGCGAAAGTCTTTGCCGCATCGAAGGCCTCGGCGGCCGTGATCTTCGCGACGATCGTCCAGTGCAGGTTCCAGTCCTTGCCGACGATCGGCGCGTAGGCCTGCAGCGTCTCCTGGCCGAGGTAGTCGGTACTGATCAGGGTGCCTGACTCCCCCCGCTCGGCGCGCAGTTGCGCCTTCTCCTCAAGCGGCTGCACCAGAGTGGTGCCGCCCTGGCGGATCGCGATGTCGGCCACGTCCGGAGCGGTGCCCGCCCCGATCACCGCCCGCTTGTACTTTTCGGGGTCTTCCAGGAAAAGCCTTGAGTCCGAACGCATAAGCAGGTCAGAGCCGCCGAGGACGGTCTCGCCGGTTCGGCCCATGCCGACATCGGCCCATCTCCGGTCGAAGGTCATCAGGCGGTTGATCTTCGCGATCGGGAATTGCAGCGCCAGAACGCCATCGGGCTTCCCGACCGCCGGAAGTTTCGCGACCATCCAGGCGGTCGGCGACATCTCGGCCGGCTCGTACAGTTCGAAGTCGGTGAAAATCACCTGATTGCTGATGTTGGACGACATCGCCTCGGTGAAGGCCGCGTGGAGTTTGGAACTCCGGTACGGCCCGTCGACGATGTTGGTTCCCAGGTCGACGTCCTTGAATGCGCTGTAGACGATGTTGCCGCGGCCGTCGATCAGCAACGCGTCCTCGAACTCGAAACGCGACACAATCTCCCGGAAGAAGTCCTGGTATTTGGCGTTCGCCCGGGACCAGGCCGAGCCGTCGCCGGCGTCGTTGATCGTGAGTGCGACGTCGTCGTTCTTGCGCCGGCTGGTGTAGAAGGCCTGCAGATACCGTTGTGCGTTCGAGGTGGGCAGCAGTGCGGTGGCATCCAGCCGCTCTCCGCTGTTCTTCTCGGTCTGGGTGACGAAGACGTCCCGGTAGTAGTTCGCGATGTCGCGGTCCTGCGCCGGACTGATGGCGACGCCGTTGAGCTCGTCGAACGCGCTGCTGAAATCCCTGAGCGCCGAAAGTGTGTGGGTGCCGTGGGTGTAGCTGATCAGGGCGCTGCTCAGATCGCCGATCTGGGATGTGATCGCCCGCGCCTGCGTCTCCCGGATCTCGGTCAGCCGGCTGAAGGCTCCGTTGCGCAGATTGGTGCGGCCGCTCTGGAAGGCGATGGCCGTCACGATCGCGGTCGACAACATCGCGCAGAGCACCAGCATCACGATCAGCTTCGACAAGATGCTGAAGCGGTTGAAAAGGTGTCCGGGTGTGAATCGAGTCATGGGTTCCGTCGAATTCCCTTGAGCGGCATCAACATTTCGCCCCCGGCGGGGGAAGGGTGAGGTCGACCAGATACTTGGTGGCGTAGTTGCCGTTCTGGTCGCGTTCGAGGTACTCGTCGGCCAGTTCCAGCAGGGTGTCGCCGCGTCCCTCGGTCAGCTCCGTCAGTCCCTTGGTGAGATCGCTCCACAGGCTCGGTGAGGCTCCGTCCAGGATCATCGCCCTGACCTTGTCTCCGAACGCCTCGGCGTAGGCCGAGCCGATCAGGGTGCCGTACGAATAGCCCAGGTAGGTGAGCTTGTCGTCGCCCAGGGCAGCGCGCAGGACGTCCAAATCCCTGGCCACGCTGACGGTTCCGACGTTGGCCAGGAATTCCTTGCCCATCCTGTCCAGGCAGCGCTGCGCGAACTGCTTCTCGGTGGACTCGATGTGGGCCACTCCAGCGGGGCTGTAGTCCACGTTCGCGGGACTCGTGGACTCGGTGGTGGAAAGCGCGGCCTGCGGTGCCCCGGCGACGCGCTGGGCGCATCCGGCGGCGGACCCGGCCAGTCCGACCGCGAGAACCAGAAAAAAGTGACGTTTCACGCTTCCTCGGAGCCCCCTGTCGGGATTGAACCGACGACCTTTCGCTTACAAGGCGAGTGCTCTACCACTGAGCTAAGGAGGCCTGATGGCCGGCGCTCGCCGACCGCCTCCGACACCTTATCGGGTCAGCCGCGGTGGTTTCCGTCCTCTCCGTGTTCGTGGTCCTGGATGCCGAACAGACCCAACGGCCACCGCCGCGGGAGCGGAATGCGCTCGGCGATGTTGCTCAGCGGGTTGACCACCAGAGTCATCGCGACGACCGCCTCGCGCAGCATCTCGATGGTGGGTGCCAATTGCTCCATACCGGGTGCCAGGCGGTTGAGGGAGTCGGTGACGACGGTCAACTGCTCGATCGGCCCGTTCTTCGACGTCAACATGTCAATCAGGCCGCCTTCGGCCAGCAGTCGGTCGGCCAGTCCGTCCTCGGCCAGAATCCGCTCCACCAATCCGTCGTCGGCGAGCAACTGATCCACCAGTCCGCCGGGCGCCAGGGCGCGGTCCACCGCGCCGCCCTCGGCGGTGAGACGTTCCAGCACACCGTCGGGCGCGGTGAGCCGGTCGATCAGCCCGCCGGGGCGCATCAGCCGGTCTACCGCGCCGTCGGTGGACAGCGCCCGGCCCAGCGGCGCGTCCTCGTCGATGATCTCCGCCAGTCGGTTGGCCCGCTCGATGGTCTCGTCCAGGCCGAGGATGTGAATCACGGAGTCTTTCGGGGACGGGACGGTGATGTCGCCCAGGCTGCGCTTGGCGATGTCCAGGGTCGCGTTGGCGACTTCGATTCCGGCGCCGGCGGCAGCCAGGCCGATCCGCATCGGTGTGGTCGCGATGTCGGTCAGCATCTTGGCCCAACCCATGGTCGAAAGTGTAGGTGGGTTATCCGCCGCGAACAGGGCCGTTCGTACTCACAGCCACCTCACAGTCACCATCCAGGTTCCGTTCACCGGCGGTGGGAGAAGATTGGAGGTATGTCTGCAGCGACCCCACAGTCAGCTTCCAGGGCGGGCGGCCGCCCCAACCCCGAAGCCGGGCCGGAGGCCCGGATCCTGGTCGTCGACGATGAGACGAACATCCTGGAGCTTCTGGCGGTGAGCCTGCGATTCCAGGGCTTCGAGGTGTACACCGCCGCCAACGGCCCAGCGGCCCTCGATCTGGCCCGCGAGATCCGGCCCGACGCCGTCATCCTCGACGTGATGATGCCGGGAATGGACGGGTTCGGCGTCCTGCGCCGGCTTCGCGCCGACGGGATCGACGCCCCCGCTTTGTTCCTCACGGCACGAGACAGCTTGCAGGACAAGATCACCGGGCTGACACTCGGCGGGGACGACTACGTCACCAAACCGTTCAGCCTGGAGGAGGTGGTTGCCCGGCTGCGCGTCATCCTGCGCCGCACGGGAACCGCAGCCGGCCAGGAGGACGAGGGTCCTCGCCGGTTGCGGTTCTCCGATCTCGAACTCGACGAGGACACCCACGAGGTCTGGAAGGCAGGGGAGCCGGTGTCGCTGTCGCCCACCGAGTTCACTCTGCTGCGCTACTTCGTCATCAACGCCGGGACCGTGCTCAGCAAGCCGAAGATCCTCGACCACGTCTGGCGCTACGACTTCGGCGGCGACGTCAACGTCGTCGAGTCCTACGTCTCGTATCTGCGGCGAAAGATCGACACCGGGGACAAACGCCTCCTGCACACGCTGCGCGGCGTCGGCTACGTGCTGCGGGAGCCCCGGTAGCGCGGCCGGAGAATAGCCGCATGGTCATCCGCCCGATCCGCGCGATGCCGCTGCGGGTCAGCCTCGTCGCGGCCATGCTGCTGCTGGTCGGCTGCGGGCTGCTCGCCTCGGGGATCGCGGTGACGTCGATCCTGCGGCACAGTCTGGTCAACCGGGTCGACGAACGCCTCACGGACGCCTCGACAAGCTGGGCGCAGGAGCCCCGTCAGGAGATCCCGGCGGATCAGGGACCCAACCCCGCCCGGCCGCCGTCGAACTTCTACGTGCAGGGCGTCGACACCCGCGGCGACGTGTGGATGGCCATCAACGACCGCAAAGCGCGACCGGCGCTGCCGGACAACAACGACGTCGGCCCGACCCCGGTGACGATCGGGTCGATCGGCGCCTCCGACGTCCGCTGGCGCGCGGTGTCGGTGCGCAGTCCTGCGGGGGATCTGATCACCGTGGCCGTCGACTTGTCCGACGTCCAGACGACGGTCCGGGCGCTGGTGCTGCTGCAACTCGGGATCGGGTCGGCTGTCCTGCTGATCCTGGGCGTGGCCGGCTACTGGGTGGTGCACCGCAGCCTTCAGCCGTTGATCGAAGTCGAGAAGACGGCAGCTTCGATCGCGGCGGGCCAGCTGGAAAGCCGTGTGCCACAGGGTGATCCGAACACCGAAGTCGGTCAGCTCGCACTCGCGCTCAACGGGATGCTGGCGCAGATCCAGCGTGCGATCGCGTCCTCGGATGCCTCGGCGGAGACGGCGCGGCTGTCCGAGGATCGGATGCGCCGGTTCATCACCGATGCCAGCCACGAGTTGCGCACACCGTTGACCACGATCCGCGGCTTCGCCGAGTTGTACCGGCAGGGCGGCGGCGACGTGGACGTGGCGATGTCGCGGATCGAGAGCGAATCCAAGCGGATGGCAGGCCTGGTCGAAGACCTACTGCTGCTGGCCCAACTCGACGCGCAGCGGCCGCTGGAACACAGCCGGGTTGATCTACTGGCGTTGGCCAGCGACGCGGTACACGATGCTCAGTCCATCTCGCCCGCGCGCCCCATCGGAATGGAATTCCTGTCGGGCCCGGGAACCCCGGAGGTGATCGGCGACGAGGCGCGGATGCGGCAGGTGTTGGGCAACCTGGTCGCCAACGCCCTGCAGCACACCCCCGCCGGCACCCGGATCACGGTGCGGGTCGGAACCCGCGGTGACGACGCCATCCTGGAGGTCGCCGATCAGGGCCCGGGGATGCAGCAGCAGGACGCCGATCGGGTGTTCGAGCGGTTCTACCGCGCCGACAGCTCGCGCACGCGGGCGAGCGGTGGCGCCGGACTGGGGCTGTCCATCGTGGACTCATTGGTCCGCGCGCACGGCGGCCGGGTGAGTGTCACCACCGGGCCCGGCGCGGGGTGCTGTTTCCGGGTCGTCCTGCCGCGGGTGCCCGACTCCCCTCTTGATCTCGACGACGACGCGGAGTTCAGTCCAGTTCAGCCAGCGCGGCTGTGATCGCGGCGGGCAGGAGCGCAGCGACCGGGGAAAAGGATCAGCGGCGGGCAGGAGCGCAGCGACCGGGGAAAAGGATCAGCGGCGGGCAGGAGCGCAGCGACCGGGGAAGAGGATCAGCGGCGGGCAGGAGCGCAGCGACCGGGGAAAAGGATCAGCGCAGCGCGGCGAGCGCTGCGATGATCTTCGCCTGGGCCTCGTCGAGGGACTCCGGCGACGGATTGCGGTCGACGTGGGCGAAGCCGAAATCGCTTAGATTTCGGGCCGGGAAGACGTGCACATGCAGGTGCGGCACCTCCAGCCCGGCGATGATGACCCCGGCCCGGTCGGCGTCGAAGGCCGCGCAGACGGCCTTGCCGACCCGCTGCGCCACGGCCATGACCTTGTCGAACAGCGCCGGTTCGACGTCCTGCCACTTGTCCACCTCGACGCGCGGCACCACCAGGGTGTGCCCCGGGGTCATCGGTTCGATGGTCAGAAAGGCGACCACCTCGTCGTCGGAGTAGACGAAGCGACCCGGCAGGTCGCCATTGATGATCATGGTGAAGACCGAGGGCATGTCGGTCAGCTTAAGGCGTGGCGCGGGTCAGTCACGCTTCCCGAACTGCATGGTCTCCAAGTTCCAGTAGCCGCGCATGTTGGTGATCAGTCCGCCGTCGTCGACGCGGTAGCAGAACACCCCGCGCACGGTGCTGGTGAAGCCACCCTCGAATTCGCTGCGCAGCACCAGGATGTGGGCCACCTCGTTGGGAGAGGCCGAGGGAAAGCTTTCCTCGCAGGTGACCCGCAGGGTGTTGGCGGCGATGTTGGTGTCGTAGAACGCCGCGACCGCGGCCTTGCCCCGCACGCCCAGCCCGTCGGGATTGGTGACGGTCTGGCCGATCGGATCTTCGATCACGACGTCATCGGCCATCAGGGCCAGCCAGCCCTCGCGGTCGTGGGTCTGTACGCACCGCCAGGACGCCTGGGCGGCGGCCATGGCGGGCGTCACGTCAGTCATGTTCTGGGACAACGCTTTAGCGGTCCTCGTCCGTGTACCGGATGACACCGCGAATGTTGCGGCCCTCCAGCATGTCCTTGTAACCGTCGTTGATCTGCTCCAAGCGGTACTGCCGGGTCACCATGTCGTCGAGGTTTAGCCTGCCCGCCTTGTACATCGACAGCAGCAGAGGGATGTCGTAGTAAGGGTTGCCGCCGCCGAAGATGGTGCCCTGCAGGTTCTTCTGCATCAGGGTCATCATCGCCAGGTTCAGCGTGACGTTGGTGTCGGTCATGCTGCCGATGGCGGTGAGCACACAGGTCCCGGACTTGGACGTGATGATCATGTAGTTCTCGACGTCGGCCCCGTTCAATTCGCCGACGGTCACGATGACCTTCTTGGCCATGAAGCCCTGGGTCTCCGCGGCGATGCCGGCCATGGCGGCGAATATGTCTTCGTAGACGTGGGTGGCGCCGAACTTCAGGGCCTGGTCGCGCTTCCACTCGACGGGGTCGATGGCGAAGATCTTGCGCGCCCCGGAGACCACCGCGCCCTGCAAGGCGGCCATGCCGACACCGCCGATGCCGACGATCGCGACATCTTCGCCGGGCTTGATCTGGGCGGTGTGGGTCGCCGATCCCCAGCCCGTGGTGACGCCGCAGCCGACCAGGCAGGCGACCTCGAAGGGGACGGTCGGATCGATCTTCACCACCGAGGACTCGTGCACCACCATGTACGGCGAGAAGGTGCCCAACAGGGTCATCGGGAACACCGGCTTACCGTCGGTGGTGTGGATGCGGTGGGTGCCGTCCGCGATAGCGACACCACCGAGCAACCCCGCGCCCAGGTCGCAGAGGTTGCGCAGACCGGCCTGACACGACGGACACTTGCCGCAGGACGGGATGAACGACATCACGACGTGGTCGCCGGGCGCGACGCTCTCGACGCCCTCGCCGACCTCGATCACGACGCCGGCGCCCTCGTGGCCGCCCAGCACCGGGAAGCCCAGCATCGGGATGCCGCCGGTCACCAGGTGGTGGTCGGAGTGGCACATCCCCGACGCTTCCATCTGGACCTTGACCTCACCCGGTGCCGGGTCACCGATCTCGATCTCCTCGATCGTCCACGGCTGGTTGAACTCGCGGATGAGCGCGCCTTTTGTCTTCACTGCAAACCTTCCGGTGACGAGGGGGTCAAACTAGAACGTGTTATTGATCACGTCAGGCCATCCTATGACCTGACGGGTGTCAAGTCACCAGATGGGTACCGGGGCCTGCCCCAGCGGGTAGTAGCCGGGAAGCTTCTCACCGGCCATGCCGCGCTGGATGCGCTCCTGCATCCCCTGCGAGAGCTTGCCGGTCTTCATCAGTTCCAGATACAGCTTCTGCACATGGCCGAAGTCGAAGAAATCCCGCTGCCACTCGATGAGCGCTCCGCCCTTTTCGTCGGCGTTCAGCCGAAACCAGCTACCACCGATGCCGTAGATCTCCCGGCTCGATCCGTCGGCGTCGGTCGCGACCTGCTTCCAGAAGCCGACCACCTCGCCGATCCGGTCGTCGATGACCACCCGCTGGTACGGGTAGGTCCAACCTGCCAGCCCGGCCATCTCCAGGCCGAGGGCAATCTCGGCAATTTCAGCTTTGCCGACGCACATCACGTCATCTTTGGGGCCGATGTTCCAGCCGTAGGTGGCGTCGTCGGCGTAAAAGTCGGCAAGCGGAGTCCAGTCGCCCGCGCGTTCGGCGGCGCGGTTGGCGTCCAGCCAGCGCTGCACGAAGCCCTCCAGCAGGTCACGGTCCAGCGCGGCCATCGTCAGTTCTCCTTCTTGATCGATATGAAGAGCGCTCGGGTGGGACAACTTTCGACGGCACGTTCGATGTCGTCCCGGGCGTCGTCGGGCGGTTCGGCGTCGAGGATCTCGACGATTCCGCGTTTGGGCACCCGGAAGAAGTCCGGCGCCTCCAGGGCGCACATCGCGTGGCCCTGGCACAGGTCGGCGTCGAGCCCGACGCGATAGGTGCCCATGCTCACTCACCCCGCTTGCGATACCGGACCCGGGCCGGCCGGGCCAACTGCACCACCATCTTCGAGTGGTCGTTGCGGTAACTCGCGGGGGCCTGGGCCATCTCGAACTCGTACTCCCGCAACAGGACCGAGAAAATCGCCTTGATCTGCATGACGGCGAACGCTGCACCGACACAGCGATGCCGGCCGGCCCCGAACGGAATCCAGGTCCACCGGTGGACGACGTCATCCTCGCGGGGCTTGTCATAGCGGGTCGGGTCGAAGGACTCGGGGTCGGGGAAGTCCTCGGGGATCCGATTGGAGATCGCCGGTGAGGCGGCGACGAAGTCGCCCTGGTGGATCGCGTGACCTGCAACCTCGAATTCGCCCTGGGCCAACCGCATCAGGATGATCAGCGGCGGGTGCAGCCGCAGGGTCTCCTTGATCACGTTCTCGAGCTTCGGAATCTGGCGCAGCGCATGGAAACTCACCTCCTGGCCGTCGGCGTAGAGGTCGTCGAGTTCGGCGGTGATGTCGGCCAGGATCTGCGGGTTTCGCAGCAGTTCGATCAGCGTCCACGCCGAAGTCCCGGAACTGGTGTGGTGGCCGGCGAACATCAGCGAGATGAACATGCCGGTTACCTCGTCGGCGGAGAACCGCGGATCGCCGTTCTCGTCGGTGATCGTCACCAGCACGTCGAGCATGTCGCGTCTGCTCTTGTCCTCCGGCGGGTTGGCGATCCGCTGGTCCATGATCTCGCGCACCAGGGCGACCAGTCGCGCCCGCGCTTCATCGCGGACTCGGAAGCTCTCGATGGGCAGATAGGGGTCGACGTAACAGAGCGGGTCGGTGCCGCGCTCCAGCAGGTGGTAGTTATCGGCGAAGCGGGAGTCGAGTTGATTGCGGAACTTGCGCCCGATCAGACACGCCGTCGAGGTGTAGATGGTGAGCTCGGAGAAAAAGTCCAGCAGGTCGATTTCGCCTGCATCGCCCCAGTTTTCGGTCATCCGACGCACTTCGCGTTCGATGGTCGCGGCGTGCCTGCGCATGTGGTCGCCCCGTAACGCGGAGTTGTGCAGCATCTCCTTGCGGCGCTCGGGGCTGGCATCGAACACCACGCCCTTGCCGAAGATCGGTGTCATGAACGGGTAGGCCTGCGCCTGGTCGAGGTCGTCGTCGGCGGAGCGGAAGAAGAACTCGCCTGCCTCGGCGCCGGTCAGCAGGATCACCTTCTTGCCGGCGAGTTGGAAGTAGCCGACGTCGCCGCATTCGTCGCGCACCCGTTGCATCAGCCCGATCGGGTCGGTGCGGAACTCGTCGAGGTGGCCGTGCTCGGCCTGGTCGCCCGAAACGCGTTGTGCCTCTTCAACGGTCATGTTGTCTCCGGATACTTCAGTTGCTGACGTTCCTTGGGCGCGTCGGACAGCGGCGCTTCGGGTTGCAGTTCCATCGACACGACGAACCCGCCCCGCGGTGTCTCGGCCACGAACGCGATGGCGCGGGCCAGGTCGGCTGCGCGCAGGAAGTAGGAATGCCGGGCCTGCCCCCACTTCGCCCAGTCCTCCAGCGCCGGAGCGATGGTCTCCGGCGTTAGGCTCCAGCCCATTTCAGTCTGGGTGGGACCCGGGTGCACGACCGACGCCCGCACACCGGTGCCCTCCAGTTCCATCTGGAGATTGGTGACCATCGCCAGCAACCCGGCCTTGGCGGCGCCGTAGCCGCCCATGTGCGGTCGCTGCCGCAGGGCGACGTCGGAGCCGATGAAGATCGCGTCCCCGCGTTGGCGCTTGACCATGCCGGGCAGCACGGCGGTGGCCAGTCGGTTGGCGCCGATGAGGTGGGTCTGGATCTGGGACTCGAAATCGTCGGTGCTGGATTCATAAAGGCGGCCGAAGAAGGTGTCCCCGGCGCCGGCGACGAGCACCTCGATCTCGCCGAGTTCGGACTCGGCCCGGTGCACGAACTGCGTCACCGAATCCGGGTCGGTGACGTCGAGGGGCAGCGCGACGGCTTCGCCTCCGTCGCTGCGGATCTGCTCGGCCAGCGCCTGGCACCGGTCCACCCGCCGGGCGCCCAGTGCGACGGGGAATCCGCGCGCGGCGAGTTCGGTCGCGGTGGCCGCGCCGATACCCGACGAGGCTCCGGCGATCAGGGTGGGACGGCGGTCGGGCTGCGGATCGAAGCGCGGCATCACACCTTCTTCGCGGAGAGGGGCTTGACGGTTATGGGGAGTTGGGCGAAGCCGCGGACGCTGCTGGAGTGCACCCGCACGGCGGCGTCGGTGTCGACGTCGTAGCCGCGGATGCGTCCGAACAGTTCGGTGAGCGCCACCCGGGCTTCCATCCGGGCCAGGTGCGCCCCGAGGCAGAAGTGCGCCCCGCTACCGAAACTCAGGAGCTTGGAGCCGATGTCGCGGCCGATGCGGAATTCGTCCGGGTCGTCGAACACCCGCTCGTCGCGGTGCGCGGAGCCGGGCACCAGCAGCAGGGTGTCCCCGTCGTGCAGGGTGGTGCCGTGGAACTCGATGTCGCCGACGACGACCCGGGCCAGGATCTGGCTGGAGGTGTCATAGCGCAGCGTCTCCTCGATCCACAACGGGATGCGGGAGTGGTCGGCATGGACGGCGGTGAGTTGATCGGGATTGACCCCTCCCCAATACAGGGCGTTGCCAAGCAGTTTCGTCGTCGTCTCGTTGCCGGCGACCACCATCAGGAACAGGAACGCCATAATTTCGTCGTCGCCGAGTCGGTCGCCGTCGATCTCGGCCTCGACGAGCGCCGAGGTGAGGTCGTCATGCGGAGCCCTGCGGCGCTGCTTGACCATGTCGGCGTAGTACATCAGTAACTCGATCGCCGCGGTCAGAGCGGCCTTCGGAACATCGGTCACACCGTCCTCGCGATGCATGACGGTGTCGCCGAGCGCGCGCAGGCGTGCACGGTCCTGATGCGGCACACCGACGAGTTCGGAGATCACGTCCATCGGCAGCTTGCCGGCGAATTCGGTGATGTAGTCGAAGGTTTCGCTCTCCAGCGCGGCGTCGAGGTGTTCGCGGGTGAGTTCGACAACCCGGGCTTCGAGTTCGCGGATGCGGCGCGGTGTGAAGCCCTTGGACACCAAGGTGCGCAACCGAAGGTGAGCGGGGTCGTCCATCGCCAGGAATGACATGGTGCGGTACGCCTCAGTCGTGCGGGAGATGGGATCGAGCGAGACTCCGAGCTTGTTGGAAAGCTCGGCGCTGTTGCGAAATCCCCTGTGCACGTCCGCATGCCGGGTCAGCGCCCAGAAGTTGAGGTCGTCGTTGCGGTAGATCGGCGCCTCGTCGCGCAGCCGCCGGTAGTACGGGTACGGATCCTCGTGGAATCGATAGTCGTAGGGGTCGAGAACCAGCTCGACCGTGTCCGCGCTCATCGCGACCCTGTCTCGTCGAGGACCAGTCCCACCACGTAGCCGAGCCGGTCGGCGATCTGCCGGTAGGTCAGCACCCCACTGCCGGCGTGAACCAGCGCCCCGAAATAGGTCATCTCCAGAGCGGAGACCGTTCGCGGGTCGGCGCCGGGACCGAGTGCCGACTTGATCCGCTTATGGATCGCGGCACCGATCTGCTCGCGCACCGGGCCCACCGCGGCGTCGTGGCTCAGCAGGGCGGTGGTGCAGGCGGCGGCGACCTCGGGTTCGTCGGCGACCACCAGGGCCAGGCTGCGCAGCGCCTGCTGAACGCGGGCGACGCGGGTGTCGTTGACGTCGGTGTAGAACGGCACCTGGCGCACCAGATCCAGGTACACCTCGGCGACGAGATGGTTCTTCGACGAGAAATACGTGTACGCGGTCGCGGGCGCCACCTGGGCGCGCGCGGCGACGGCGCGCACCGTCAGGTCGGCATATGACGTCTCGCGAAGTGTCTCCAGCGCTGAATGCACCAGCTTGCGCACGGTCTCCTCCTGGCGCGGACGCCGAACCGGCAGGGTGCGCTCGGCCGCTGTCGCCACACCGTCGCTGGACACCTGTCCACCGTAAGCGGGTCGGCGCCGTCGAATCAAGCAGAAGCGGCGAAATAGCTGATGAAGCGGGACTTGTCGGCCAGCTCCCTTGCCGTCTCGAACCGGGTGTGGATATGGTTCGACGAGGCATATTCGGACAGGTGTCTACCAGGAGGGCCGATGGCGATCGGGGCCGACCGCGACAGCGATCTCTTCATCGACGGCGCGCTGACCCCCGGTGGCGCCGGACGGTTCGACACCGTCAACCCGGCCACCGAAGAGATCCTGGGCACCGCGGCCAACGCCGACCGGGCCGACATGGACCGTGCGATCACAGCAGCCCGTCGGGTGTTCGACACGACCGATTGGTCGACCAACACCGAACTGCGGGTGCGCTGCATCCGGCAGCTGCGGGATGCCCTGCGCGCGAACATCGAGGATGTCCGGGCGATCACCATCGCCGAGGCGGGCGCTCCGCGCATGCTGACCGCGGCCGCGCAGTTGGAGGGACCGGTCGAGGATCTGAACTTCTCCGCCGGCACCGCCGAAACGTATTCGTGGCGAACCGATCTCGGCGTCGCCGCCCCGATGGGAATCAAGACCCGGCGCACCGTGGTCCGCGAGGCGGTCGGGGTCGTCGCGGCGATCACGCCGTGGAACTTCCCGCACCAGATCAACCTGGCAAAGATCGGGCCGGCCCTGGCGGCCGGTAACACCGTCGTCCTCAAGCCGGCGCCCGACACCCCCTGGTGCGCAGCGGTGCTCGGCGAACTGGCCGCCGAACACACTGACCTCCCGCCGGGTGTGCTCAACATCGTCACCTCCGACGATCACGCCGTCGGCGCCATGCTGACCGCCGACCCGCGGGTCGACATGGTGTCCTTCACCGGGTCCACCGCCACCGGGCGCGCCGTCATGGCCGCAGCCGCCCCGACCGTCAAGAAGGTCTTTCTGGAACTCGGCGGCAAGTCGGCGTTCCTGGTGCTCGACGATGCCGATCTGGCCACCGCGTGCTCGCTGGCGGCGTTCACCGCGTCGGTTCACGCGGGACAGGGCTGCGCCATCACCACCCGTCTGGTGGTGCCGCGGGCCCGCTACGACGACGCGGTCGCCGCTGCCGCCGCCACCATGTCCGGGATCAGACCGGGCGATCCGGCCAAACCCGGAACCATCTGCGGCCCAGTGATTTCCGCCCGGCAACGCGACCGGGTGCAGTCCTACCTCGATCTGGCGCTCGCCGAAGGCGGAACGTTCGCCTCCGGGGGCGGGCGCCCGGCCGGCCGGGACCGCGGGTTCTTCATCGAGCCGACGTTGGTCGCCGGACTGACCAACGACGCCCGGGTGGCTCGCGAGGAGATCTTCGGGCCGGTGCTCACCGTCATCGCCCACGATGGGGACGACGATGCGGTGTGTATCGCCAACGACTCGCCCTACGGGTTGTCGGCGACGGTGTTCAGCGCGGATCCGGATCGGGCGCAACGGATTGCCCACCGGCTTCGCGTCGGGACCGTCAACGTCAACGGCGGGGTCTGGTACTCGGCGGACGTTCCGTTCGGGGGATACAAGCAGTCCGGCATCGGCCGCGAGATGGGCATTGCCGGGTTCGAGGAGTACCTCGAACTCAAATCCATTGCCACAGCGGTCTAACGGCAGAGGGGAGCAGCATGGGACAGTTCGACGGAAAGGTCGCCATCGTCACCGGGGCGGGCGGCGGCATCGGTCAGGCCTACGCCGAAGCACTCGCCCGCCAGGGTGCGGCGGTGGTGATCGCCGACATCAACGCCGGAGGCGCCGAGCAGGTGGCCGCCGGGATCTCCGGCGAGGGCGGCCGGGCGTTGGCCGTGCCTGTCGACGTCGCCGATCCGGCGTCGGCCGCGGCGATGGCCGAGCGCACGATCGCGGAGTTCGGCGGCATCGACTTCCTGGTGAACAACGCCGCCATCTTCGGCGGGATGAAACTGGACATGCTGCTGACCGTCGATTGGGAATACTACAAGCGGTTCATGAGCGTGAACCTCGACGGCGCACTGGTCTGCACCCGGGCGGTCTACAAGAACATGGCGGCCCGCGGGGGAGGGGCGATCGTCAACCAATCCTCCACGGCGGCATGGCTCTACGCCAACTACTACGGTCTGGCCAAAGTCGGCATCAACGGACTCACCCAGCAGTTGTCCCGCGAACTGGGCTGGCAGAACATTCGCATCAACGCGATCGCACCCGGCCCGATCGACACCGAAGCCAACCGCACCACCACCCCGGCAGGGATAGTGGAGGACATCGTCAAGCGGATCCCGCTGAGCCGCATGGGGCAACCGGAGGATCTCGTCGGGATGTGCCTGTTCCTGCTGTCCGATCAGGCGAAGTGGATCACCGGCCAGATCTTCAACGTCGACGGCGGACAGATCATCCGGTCATGAATCAATTTGGCGAAACCAGCATCGGCTACATCGGTCTGGGCAGCATGGGCGCCCCGATGGCCATGCGCCTGGTGGGCTGGCCCGGCGGCCTGACCGTCTATGACGTGCGCGACGAGGCGATGGCCCCGTTCGCCGATGCCGGCGCGACCGCCGCCGCCAGTCTGGCCGAGGTCGCCGGAGCAGATCTGATCGATGTGACGGTCCTCGACGACGCCCAGGTCCGGGCGGTGGTCGCCGAACTCGCTGCCAACACCGCCCCAGGCACCGTCATCGCCATCCACTCCACCATCGCCGACACCACCGCCGCCGAACTGGCCGAACGTTATGCGCCGCAGGGGATTAACATCATCGACGCCCCGGTCAGCGGGGGTGCGGTGGCCGCGCAGAAGGGTGAGTTGGCCACCATGGTCGGCGCGCCCCGAGATGTCTACGAGCGGGTCAAGCCGATCTTCAAGCAGTGGGCATCCCTGGTGATCCACGCCGGCGAACCTGGGGCGGGAACCCGGATGAAGCTGGCCCGGAACATGCTGACCTTCAGCGCGTTTGCGGCGGCAGGTGAGGCGATGCGGCTGGCCGAACGGGCCGGGCTGGACCTGCAGGCGCTCGGCCGGGTGGTCCGTCATACCGACGCGCTGACCATGGGCCCCGGCGCCATCATGATCCGCGACAACACGCACGACATCGAGCCGGGCCACTGGCTGTACGACACCTTCACCCATACCCGGGAACTCGGCGAGAAGGACCTGAGTCTCGCTCTGGCACTGGGAGATTCACTTGACGTCGATCTGCCGCTGGCGCGGATCGCGCTGGACAACCTGGCAGCCGGACTCGGTGTGCCGCATCGAGAGGACTGAAGGCATGGACGAGACACGTCGAAAGGGCCTGGACAAGATGAAGGAGGTCTACGGCTGGGACATGCCCGACCTGCCCGGCGACTACTTCGCGCTCACCGCCGACCACCTGTTCGCCGACATCTGGAGCCGGCCGGGACTGTCCATGCGCGACAAGCGGATCATGACGCTGTCGGTGGTCACCACCCTCGGGCTACCCGATCTGGCCGAGATCCAGGTCAACGCCGCACTGGCCAACGAGGAGATGACGGTCGACGAGTTGCGCGCGATGGCGATCTTCATCACCCACTACGTCGGCTTTCCGCTCGGATCGAGGTTCAACGCCGTGGTGGAGAAGGTTGTGGCCAAGAGGCGCGCGGACAACGCCGGCTAGCTGACGGCGCCGGTATAAGCCAAGGCGCCTGCGAAGAACACCCCCACACAGGCGGCAAGCGTGCCAACCGCGAACGGCCACGCCCGTTTTCGCGCCGCAAGCCGGACGATCGTGGTGACGATTCCGACGAGGCCCACCAGGGCGGCGATCGCCACCGTCGTCATCGACGCGGAGACCGCCCCCTCCACGCTGCAGGTCTCCGGCGGGCAGTGGTCGAGGAACGCCACCGAGAACACCCTCGCCGATGCGCAGTTCATCTACCGTCGTCGAATGGCCGAAGAGGATCCTTTTCTCGCCGAACTGCGACGCCGCCGGGCGCTGACCGAGGACGCCGCCCGCCCCGACGCGGTGGCCCGGCGCCACGCTGCGGGCGGGCGCACCGCCCGGGAGAACATCACCGACCTCGTCGATGCGGGATCGTTCGTCGAATACGGCCGATTCACCGTCGCCGCCCAACGTCAGCGCCGCGACCTGGCGGACCTGATCGCCTGCACACCCGCCGACGGTCTGATCGCCGGTACCGCGCGCATCGGCGGCCGGCCATGCGCGGTGTTGTCCTACGACTACACCGTCCTGGCCGGAACGCAGGGCGTGTTCGGCCACCTCAAGAAGGACCGGTTGTTCGAGATCATCGAACGGCTGCGGCTGCCGACGGTGTTCTTCGCCGAGGGCGGCGGCGGCCGGCCCGGCGACACCGATTACCCGACCGTCTCGTCGCTGGAGGTGCGCGCCTTTGCGCTGTGGGCGTCGCTGTCCGGGGTGGTTCCGCGGATCGCCGTGGTCAAGGGCCGCTGCTTCGCCGGCAACGCGGTGATCGCCGGGTGCTCGGATCTGATCGTCGCCACCGAGGACACCTCGCTGGGGATGGGCGGCCCGGCGATGATCGCGGGCGGCGGCCTGGGCGACGTAGCCCCCGACGACGTCGGCCCGATCTCGGTGCAGGCGCCCAACGGCGTCGTCGACGTCGTCGTCCCGGACGAGTCCGCCGCCGTCGCGATGGCCCGGCGGCTGCTCGGCTACTTCGGCGGCCCGGCGGCCACCTGGGAGGCGCCCGACCAAACGGCTTTGCGCACAGTGGTTCCCGAGCGTGCCCGCCGCGCCTATCCGATCGCCCCGATCATCACGGCGCTGGCCGACGAGGGCTCGGTCACCCTGCTCCGGGACCAGTTCGCCCGTGAGATGGTGACCGCGCTGGCCCGAATCGAGGGCCGGCCGGTCGGTGTCATCGCCAACAACACCATGGTGATGGCCGGTGCCATCACCGCCGCGGCCGCCGACACGGCGGCCCGATTCCTGCAGTTGTGCGACACGTTCGGCATCCCGATCGTGTCGCTGATCGACTGCCCGGGCTTCATGGTCGGTCCGGCGGCGGAGGCGCAAGCGCTGGTCCGGCGGGCGTCGCGGATGCTGGTCGCGGGAGCGGCCCTGCGGGTCCCGTTGGTGGCTGTGGTCCTGCGCCGCGGCTACGGCCTGGGCGCGCAGGCGATGGCCGGCGGCAGTCTGCACGAACCGCTGCTGACCGTGGCCTGGCCGGGCGCGCATCTGGGTCCGATGGGACTCGAGGGTGCGGTTCGGCTGGGTCTGCGCAAGGAACTGGACGCCATCGAAGACGACGCCGAGCGCGAAGATGTGGTAAGCCGCGCCACCGCCGCCGCCCAGGAGAACGCGCACGCGCTCAACGCCGCGATGGCCTTCGAGATCGACGACGTCATCGACCCGGCCGAAACTCGCGGGCTGATCGCGACCACCCTCGGTGCGGCAGCGGCCCGCGGCGACCTGCCGCCCGCCCGCCGGTTCGTCGACACCTGGTGAACACCTTTAGGGTGTGACATCGTGCGCGTCCTCGTGATCGGCTCCGGTGCCCGCGAACACGCCCTGCTGCTGGGCCTGCGGAAGGACCCGGCGGTCGACTTCCTGGCCGTCGCGCCCGGCAACGCCGGGACCGCCGCGGTCGCCACCCAGTACGACGTCGACGTCACCTCGCCGGACGACGTCACCGCGCTGGCCAGCCGGATCGAGGCCGATCTTGTGGTGATCGGGCCGGAGGTGCCCCTGGTCCGCGGCGTCGCCGACGCGCTCCGGGCCGCCGGGATCGCCTGCTTCGGACCGTCGGCCGACGCCGCCCGGATCGAGGGGTCCAAGGCCTTCGCCAAGGACGTGATGACCGCCGTCGGGGTGCGCACCGCCGTCAGCGCGACCGTCGACAACCCAGCCGAACTCGACGCCGCACTGAACCGGTTCGGACCCGCCGCCGGCCAGCCCGCCTGGGTGGTCAAGGACGACGGGTTGGCCGCCGGCAAGGGTGTAGTCGTGACCGCCGACCGCGCCGCGGCCCGGGAGCACGCCGCCGAACTGCTGGAGTCCGGCCACCCGGTGCTGCTGGAGTCGTTCCTCGACGGCCCGGAGGTATCGCTGTTCTGCCTGGTCGACGGTGCGACCGTGGTGCCCTTGCTGCCCGCCCAGGACTTCAAGCGGGTCGGCGACGGCGACACCGGCCCGAACACCGGCGGGATGGGTGCGTATGCGCCGCTGCCGTGGCTGCCCGACGGCGTCGTCGCGGCCATCGTCGGTGAGATCGTCGAACCCGTTGCCGCCGAACTGGTCCGTCGGGGTTGCCCGTTCTCCGGCCTGCTCTACGCCGGGCTGGCCATGACGTCGCAGGGCCCGGCGGTGGTGGAGTTCAACTGCCGCTTCGGTGATCCGGAAACCCAGGCGGTGCTCGCGCTGCTGGAATCGCCTCTGGCGCAACTGCTTCACTCCACCGCGACCGGAAGGCTGGCCGAATTCCCGGCGCTGCGGTGGCACGACGGCTACGCCGTCACTGTCGTGGTAGCCGCCGAGAACTATCCGGGCCGTCCGCGCGTCGGTGACGTCATCGGCGGCGCCGGAGGAGCCGGCGTCCTGCATGCCGGCACCGCACGGCGCGAGGACGGCGCCGTGGTCTCCTCCGGTGGCCGGGTGCTGTCGGTGGTGGGTACCGGGGCTGATCTGAACGCGGCCCGCGAGGCGGCGTACCACACCCTGTCCTCAATCCGGCTGCCCGGCAGTCATTTTCGCAGCGATATCGCGCTGGCTGCCGCACAGGGCCGGGTGGCGAACGGCTGAGTCCGGCCGACCGCTCAGGCCGTCAACAACCGCTCAGGCCGTCAACAACGGCGCCAGCCACGAGATCTCGCCGGGCAGTTGCGAACTCCAGTAGGCCGGGTCATGCCCGCCGGGGGAGAAGCCGCCGGCCGGCGGGGTGGGCAACTGGGCGATGAAGGCCTTCGTCGCCTCGTAGAACGGATCGCTGTAGCCGCAGTCGATCCGGATCGGAATCGATGCCAGCGCCGGCAGTCCCACGACGCTGTTGGCGGCGAAATCCTCGGGCCCGTCGAAGGCGCCCGGCGCGGCACCGCCCGATGACGACCACAACGCCGGGCTCACTGCGCAGATGGCCGCGGTCCGGGCCGGACCCAGCCGGGCGCCGAGCAGCAGTGCGCCGTAGCCGCCCATCGACCAGCCCAGGAATCCCACCCGCGAGGTGTCCAGGCCCTGCTGGCCCAACATGGGAATCAGTTCATCGAGCACCATGGCGCCGGCGTCCTCACCGGAGGCCCGGCGGTGCCAGTAGCCGCCCCCGCCGTCGACGGCCACCACCGCGAACGGCGGCAGCCCGGCCGCAACAGCTTGCGCCAGGCCGCCTTCCACACCGCCGGCCATCACAGCGGCCGCGCTGCTGCCCTTGCCGTGCAGGGCTATCACCGGGCGCAGCGGCCGGGTCTGACCCGGCGGACGGGCGATGGCCCAATTGGTCGGGACACCACCACGGGCAGCGGAGACGAAGGTTCCGGTCACCATGGTGGGTGCGGCCGGGTCCGCGCTTGCGGGCACCGGACGGGACAACCGGCCCAGCGCTGCCGCGCCCGCCGCGCCGGCGCCCCAACGCAGCGCGTTCCGTCGGGTGAACTCAGGCATCCCGTCATCCTGCCAGTGCCGATTCCCCGCGTTCCCGCTGGAGTGACGTGTGGCATCCCCATCGCGGCTCCTTCGTCGCCGCTTGATCGTCATGCCACGGGTCACCACTTGCGGCAATCCACACTGCTGGGCGCGTTGCTGCTGGCAGCATGGCGTAAGTGACAGCAGCGGCGACGCCGAAAGGGGAGCGGCGACGGTACGCTCTCGTGTGCGCCGCCGCTGATTTGTTGTGCGAGGGCGGATTCCAGGCGGTCAGCCATCGTTCGGTCGCCGATCGGGCGGGCCTTCCGCTGGCGTCGACCACCTACTACTTCTCGTCGTTGGAGGAGTTGATCGAGACCGCGGTCGAATACCTGGGGATGGGGGAAGTCGCCGAGTTGCGCGCCCGCCTCCAAGAGTTGCCGCGCCGCCGCCGCGGCGCCGAGGCCGCCGCCGACCTTCTGGTCGACCTGCTTGCCGGCGAGCGGGATCGGGATCGGTTGATCTCCCGCTACGAGCGGTACATCGCCTGCGCCCGCCACCCGCAATTGCGCGGCGTCGAGCGGCGGTTGTTGCAGCAGCGCATCGAGGCCGTCGGCGAAGCCATGGCCCGATCCGGTCGGCGCGCACGCACCGACATGATGACGGCGCTGCTGTACGCCGTGGACGGGGCGGTGGTTTCGGCTCTGGTGGACGATGCGGATGGCCCCCGCGAGAGCGTCCATGCCACCCTGGTTGACGTGATTGACGTATTGGCACCTATCGACGACCGGTTGTGAGATGGGGTTCTTGGACGTCACCCGTCCGGTGACAGGCCTTCTCGACGGCGCCATGGACCGGTCCCTGGTCCTTGGCTACACCCGAATCGGATCCGGGCTGCGGCGGCGCTGGTGGCCCGCCGACCCCGCGGCGGATTCGATGGTCGGCAAGCGGGTGGTGGTCAGCGGCGCCACCGCCGGGATCGGCCTGGAGATGGCGCGGGCGTTCGCCGGGCTCGGCGCCACCGTGCACCTGCTCGGCCGGAACCCCGACAAGGTGCGCGAGTGCGTCGCCGACATCAGCGCGCAGTTCCCCCAGGCCGCCGTGATCGGCGAGGTCTGCGATGTTTCCGACCTCGATGCGGTGACGGCCTGGACCGCCGACTTCTCCGGCCGGGTTCCGGCCCTGGACGGGCTGGTGCACAACGCCGGCCTGATGCCCAAGGAGCGCTACGTCACGCCGCAGGGCCACGAGGTCCAGCTCGCGACGCACATTCTGGGCCCGCACCTGATGACCGAGCAGCTGCTGCCGTTGCTGCGCGCAGCGCGCGGATCGTCGGTGGTGTTCGTGTCCTCGGGTGGCATGTACAGCAGCCCACTCGTCGTCGAGGATCTCGAATCCGAGCACGCCTACAACGGTGTCCGGACCTACGCCAAAACCAAGCGCATGCAGGTGGTGCTGGCCGACGCATGGGCCCACCGGCTGGCCGGCACCGGCGTCAAAGTCGAGAGCATGCACCCCGGCTGGGTGGACACCCCGGGCGTGGCCGAATACCTGCCGCGGTTCCGGGTGATCACCAGGCCGCTGCTGCGGGAGGTCGCCGACGGCGCCGACACGGTCGTGTGGCTGGTCGCCACCCGGCCCGACTCCAAGCCGGGGCATTTCTGGCACGACCGTGCCCAACGGCCGACCACCTTCGGCTGGCAGCGTCCGGAGAACCCGGCCACGGTTCGCCGTTTCCTGCATCAGGTCAGTGAACTCACCGGGACGTCAAGAGCCTGGACCTGACCCTGACAGGGTAGGGGTGACGATGCACCCGCTGACGGCGTCGCCGTACACCGTCACATCCCGCGGACGCTCATGGGCGTAGCGGGCGATGTAGGCGCACAGCACCGCGTCCACCGGATCCTCGGCGCGGCGTAACTCCGACTTGCGCGTCGCCCGGGCGACGGCGTCCTTCATGTCACCCCACCGCGGGCACGACGCGACGTCCAGCGCGGGGGTGGCGGTCCGCAGATCCTCCAGAAAACCCATGAGCCGCAACAACTCCGACTGCAGGCCGGTAACGTCGCGGCCGGGCTTCTGCTTGTATTTCAGCGTCTTGGGCAGACCGAACAGCGCCACGCTGGCGGCGTGCGGATACACCTCGAATGCGCGCCGCCGTGCCGGCGCGTCCGGGTCGAGTTCGAGTCCCAGCGCGCGGCACAGCCGGGCCCCGCGGCCGCCGTCGGCGAACCAGGCCAGGCCGGTGTTGGACGGGTGCGCTCCGGCGTCGAAGCGGCGGAAGTCCCGGTTGAGCGCCGCCTCGCAGGGCCGGTTCCCGCTGGCGTTCACCACCACCAGCGGCGCGTCGAGGGCGACCACGCACGAACCGCCCAGGTAGGGCTGCAGCTGGCTCAAGATGTCGTCGTCGGCCCCGGCCACGCCGACGTGCCGCAGCACCCCGGAGTCGTCGACCGCCGCCACTCCGGTCGGGCTGCGGTCTCCCCAGGCCAGATCGACGCCGACAAAGTACACATACAGAACCGTAAGCTGTCGGTCCGTGAGCATTCCCGACGTTCTGGCCAACAGGTACGCCAGTGCCGATATGGTGGCGATCTGGTCGCCGCAGGCGAAGATCACCGCGGAGCGACGGCTGTGGCTGGCGGTGCTGCGGGCGCAGCGCGAGTTGGGCGTGGACGTGCCCGAAGCGGCCATCGCCGACTACGAGCGGGTGCTGGAGCAGGTGGACCTGGATTCGATCGCCGCGCGCGAGCGGGTGACGCGCCACGACGTCAAGGCCCGCATCGAGGAGTTCAACGCGCTGGCCGGCCACGAGCATGTGCACAAGGGCATGACAAGCCGCGATCTCACCGAGAACGTCGAGCAGTTGCAGATCCGCCGGTCGCTGGAACTCGTCCACGCGCACGGGGTGGCCGTCGCCGCGCGGCTGGCCGAGCGGGCGGTCGGCTACCGCGACGTGGTGATGGCCGGCCGCAGCCACAACGTCGCCGCCCAGGCCACCACGCTGGGCAAACGGTTCGCCTCCGCGGCGCAGGAGACGCTTATCGCGCTGACCCGCATTCGCGAACTGCTAGACCGCTACCCGCTGCGCGGCATCAAAGGCCCGATGGGCACTGCGCAGGACATGCTCGACCTCTTCGACGGCGACGCCGCCCGGCTGGCGGAACTGGAACGCCGGGTGGCCGGGCACCTCGGTTTCGCCGCGGTGCTCGACAGTGTCGGGCAGGTGTACCCGCGCTCGCTGGACCACGACGTGGTCTCCGCGCTGGTGCAGTTGGGTGCGGGACCGTCGTCGCTGGCTCACACCATCCGGTTGATGGCCGGCCACGAACTGGTCACCGAGGGCTTCGCCGAAGGCCAGGTCGGTTCCTCGGCGATGCCGCACAAGATGAACACCCGCAGTTGCGAACGGGTCAACGGCCTGCAGGTGGTGCTGCGCGGCTTCGCCTCCATGACTGCGGAACTGGCTGGCGCGCAATGGAATGAGGGCGATGTCTTCTGCTCGGTGGTGCGCCGCGTGGCGCTGCCGGATGCGTTCTTCGCCGTCGACGGGATGATCGAGACGTTCCTGACGGTGCTCGACGAGTTCGGCGCCTATCCCGCGGTGATCCAGCGTGAACTCGACCGGTATCTGCCCTTCCTGGCGACGACGAAGGTGCTCATCGCCGCCGTGCGGGCCGGGATGGGGCGCGAAGCGGCTCACGAGGTCATCAAGGAGCACGCCGTGGCGGTGGCGCTGGCCATGCGGGAACGCGGCGCCGAGCCGGACCTGCTCGACCGGCTCGCCGCCGATGATCGGCTGCCGCTGGATCGCGCGGCGCTGGAGGCGGCGCTGGCCGACAAGTCGTCCTTCACCGGGGCGGCCGGCGCGCAGGTCGACGCGGTGGTGGCCGTGGTCGACGATCTGGTGCGGGGTTACCCCGAGGCGGCGAGGTACGCGCCGGGGGCGATTCTCTAGGGCTTGCGTCTCCCGAACAGAATCCGGCCCTGGAAGTTCCGATAGAGCGCGGGATGCAGGAAGACCCGCGCCTTCGGGTGGATCTTGAACAGTTCGCTTTCCACGAACGCCACGCCGAACGACCCTTGGAACGCGCGGATCACCTCGGCCTTGCTGAGGTAGTTGATCCGCTCACTGTTGAGGTAGCCGCGAGTCCATTCGTAGGATTCCTGAGCCGACTTATCCTTGTGGTGCCACATCCGCACACCCGCGCGGGACAGCAGTTTCAGGTACCAGTCGGGATGGAATGCGGCACCGAACGGAATCTTGGTGTGGCCCTCGATGATGGCGAGGGGCGGCGGGAAGAAGTGCAGGAACGCCCCGCCCGGTTTTATCACCCGGTATAGCTCGCTGACCATCTCGTCGTAGTTTCCGACGTGCTCGAGGACCATGTCGGAGATCACCACGTCGAACGTGCCGTCGTCGAACGGGATGCGGTAGAAGTCCGACGACGACGGCGACAGCCCCACGACCCGTGGGGAGGTTGGCCCGCGCTTCTCCAACTCGATCGACCGAACGCGGTCCTCGGCCTTCAACTCCGTCAGAACGGTTTGGTCGTAGGTCGGGTGGTCGAAGTCGACGTCGCAACCGTAAGCGTCGATGCCCCGCCCCAGGGCTGCCCGCACCAGATGGCCGGAGCCGCATCCGAAGTCGAGCAGCTTTGTGTGCTCATCGACCGTTGTGCCCCGCGCCTGAAGTATCCGCGCAAACCGGTCGAAACGGGTGTCAGCGGCGGCGTCACGGATCGGTAGGTATTTCATCGGTCACCTTCCGGGGGAGTTCACGTTCAGTCGTGGGTATGTGCGTCAGCAGCTAATTCTCCGGCAGCCGCGCCTGAATCATCGCTTCGATACAGGTGTAATCGTCGTCGCTGACGTTGCGCCAACGCGGCGCAAGGTCTTCCCGCGGCAATCCTTGTTCACGCTGTTGAGCCTCCCGGGTGATTTCGAATCCGCGCTTCTTCATCTCGGTGATGTGGGCCGAGTAGGGCTGGCGGTTGATGAGGAAGGGTTTATTGCCGACGACCAGCTTCCAGATGGGTTCGGAATACTGCCAGTGGCTGTTCCACGCCTTGGTGTTGAAGTGACTGCGGAAGTCCACCGAGTGCGACATCCAGCCGCCCGGCCGCAACCACTGCGCGAATGCGTCGTAGGTACTGGGAAGGTCGTCGACGTGTTCCAGAACCGAATAGGACACGATGAGGTCCACCTCGTGGCGGCGGATGACGGCGGGATCGCTCCACGGAACTGTGTATTCGATGGTGATGGGGCCGCTGCGACCGTCGGGAGCGGCGATGGCGCGGCGGATATCGGCCAGGCGAGACTCGGACAGCGTCTCGGCGAGCACGTCGTCGGTCAGGATGTGATGGGGGAATGCCGGCTCGTGGGAATCTCCGGCGTACCCCGTCGAGACGGGGGTCCGGTTGCGGAAAAGAGCGACGAGGTCGTCGAGCAGTGCCAGGTTCGATTCGATCTCGGAGTACTTGACGATGTCGAGGGCGTAGTAGGTGTCGGCGCCAGAGAGCAGAGCAGCCAGGCCTACGCCGAGCGAACCGCCTGGCCCCAATTCTGCGACCGTCTTGGGAATCGTGAAACCCTCGGACTTGTCGAGCAGAATGAGATGCCTGAGCCACACCGAGTAGCAGTACGTCGCGTTGGCTGTGCTCAGGTGACGTCCGCGGCTGCGCCAGGCGTAAAGGCCCGGAACGTAGGACGCCACGCCCTTGATGACGGGTTTCAACTCCACCTGCAGCGTCCTCCCCGGGAGTCGATTCGGCTTCAACGGATGTGGCAGGACGGTATCACTGGTGACGATTGACCTCCGCGTTGTACCCCGCTGGCTTGACCCGGGCCACCCCCGCGGACCGCAATTCCAGGGCCGCAAAGCCGCGCACCGCCACCGGATCGAGCCGCCGCCAGGCGCCGACCGGGTCCGGACTGACCTCGGTCAACCGGCGCAGCGGACGGTTGGCCAGCGCCCGCAGCGCCAGCAGTTGCTCGCCGGCCGGGGTCTGCGCCAGCGCGATGACGGTCCACTTGCGGCGGAAGAACCGGATCCTCATGAACAGCCACGGCATCCCGATCGCCATGATGGGCGGGGCGGCCACGGCGATGGCCAGGAGCACCGCCAGCCAGGTGGCCGTCGTATTGAGGTTCTGCCCGGCGCCGGCCAGGTCCAGCGCCGCCTCGCTGGCGGCCCGCAGAGGTTTGGCCACCGTGTCGCCGACCAGCGGGATACGGTCCGCGCTGTCGCCGGCGGAATTGAGGTTCTCGGAGATCCCGTTGGCGCTGTCGTTGACCTGGCGGCCGACGCCGGCGATGGCGGCGATGGCATGGTGCACCGCCAGACCGACCATCACCCAGACGGTGATCCACGCCGCCGCCAGGACATCGCTGATGAGCTGGCCCGTCATCCGAACCGGGGTAGTGGCATAAGGCAGGAAACGCGACTTCATGGCACGATCCCAACACAGTGCGGAACCCACCGGCCGATAGGCTGGCGCGGTGCGTCCTCCCCTGACCGACTACCTCCATCTGGCCAGTGGCAAAGTGCGGGAGCTCTACCGCATCGACGACGACCACCTGCTGTTCGTCGCCACCGACCGCATTTCGGCATTCGACTACATCCTGGACACCCTGATCCCGGACAAAGGCCGCATCCTGACCGCGATGAGCGTGTTCTTCTTCGATCTGGTCGACGCGCCGAATCACCTCGCGGGCCCGCCCGATGACCCTCGGATCCCCGCCGAGGTGCTGGGGCGCGCCTTGGTGGTGCGCCGCCTGGACATGGACCCGGTCGAATGCGTCGCCCGCGGCTATCTGACCGGCTCCGGGCTGCTGGATTACCAGCGGACCGGCGCGGTGTGCGGCATCGAGTTGCCGCCCGGGCTGATGGAGGCAAGTAAGTTCGCCGAGCCGCTGTTCACCCCCGCCACCAAGGCAGAACTCGGGGCGCACGACGAGAACATCTCCTTCCAGCGAATGGAAGAACTGGTGGGGCCCGAGCGGGCGGAGCAGTTGCGCGACCTGACGTTGCAGACCTATCGCCAAGCCGCCGACCACGCGCTGACCAAGGGAATCATCATCGCCGACACCAAATTCGAATTCGGCAGCGACGCTGAAGGCCGCCTCGTCCTGGCCGACGAGGTGTTCACCCCCGATTCCTCCCGATACTGGCCTGCCGACACCTACGAAGAGGGATCGGTGCAGCCCAGCTTCGACAAGCAGTTCGTCCGCAACTGGCTCACCGGCCCGGAGTCAGGGTGGGACAGGCACGGATCGAAACCCCCGCCGCCGCTGCCGCCTGACATCGTCGAGGCCACCCGCGCCCGGTATATCGAAGCCTACGAACGGATTTCGGGTCTCATCTTCGCTGACTGGGTCGGTGGCCGATGAGCGCGCAGCAGCCCCGGGCCGTCGGGGCTCCCGTCGCCAAACGGATCGAGACCAGGCGCCTGCACCACGGCGACGAGTTCATCGACCCCTACGAGTGGCTGCGCGACAAGTCCGATCCGGAAGTGATCGCCCACATCGAGGCGGAGAACGCCCACGTCGAGGAGGCCACTGCCGATCAGGAACCGTTGCGGCAGAGGATCTTCGAGGAGATCAAGGCGCGCACCAAGGAAACCGACCTGTCGGTTCCGCTGCGACGCGGCCAGTGGTGGTACTACGGCCGGAGCTTCGAGGGTAAGCAGTACGGAGTGCACTGCCGCTGTCCCATCTCGGGTCCGGACGACTGGAATCCCCCGGTGTTCGACGAGCACACCGACATCCCGGGGGAGCAGGTGCTGCTCGACGAGAATGTTGAAGCCGACGGCCACGAATTCTTCGCCGTCGGCGCCAGCGCGGTCAGCCCGGACGGCAATGTGCTGGCCTACTCGGTCGACATCAAGGGTGATGAGCGATACACGTTGCGGTTCAAGGACTTACGAACCGAGGAGATATATCCTGACCGCATCACCGGAATCTCGGCGGGTGTCACCTGGGCCGCCGACAGCGCGACTACCTACTACACGACCGTCGACGACGCCTGGCGTCCGGACACCGTATGGCGGCATCGGCTGGGTCACACCGGGCATGACGAGCAGGTGTTCAACGAGCCCGACGAACGGTTCTGGGTAGCGGTCGGACGAACTCGGAGCAACGCGTTCATCATCATCGCCGCCGGATCCTCGATCACCTCGGAAGTGCGGCTGGCCGACGCCGACGACCCCGAGGCACTGTTCACCGTCGTGCTGCCGCGCCGCGAGGGTGTCGAGTACAGCGTCGAGCACGCCGTCGTCGGCGGTCAGGACCGTCTCCTGATCCTGCACAACGACGGTGCCCCGAATTTCACGCTGGTGGAGGCGCCCGCCGATGATCCCGCCGCGCAGCGCACCCTGATCCCCGCGCGCGACGACGTGCGCCTTGAGGACGTGGACGCGTTCTCCGATCACCTGGTGGTGCACTACCGCCGAGATGCGTTGCCCAAGCTGCAGCTATGGCCGATCGACGGCGACGGCGACGGCTACGGAACGCCTGCGGAGATCACCTTCGATTCGGAGTTGATGGCCTGCGGCCTCGGCGGCAACCCCAACTGGGACAGCCCGCGGCTGCGGATCGGCGCCACGTCGTTTCTCACCCCGATGCGCATCTACGACATGGACCTCGCCACCGGGGAGCGGACGCTCCTGCGCGAACAGCCGGTGCTGGGCGATTACCGGCGTGATGACTACGTGGAGCGCCGCGACTGGGCGGTCGCCGACGACGGCACCCGCATCCCCGTGTCGCTGATGTACCGGCGCGGAATCGAGTTCCCCGCTCCGGCCGTGCTTTACGGCTACGGAGCCTACGAGTCCAGCGAGGACCCCCGCTTCTCCATCGCCCGGCTGTCCCTGCTGGACCGCGGGATGGTGTTCGCGGTCGCGCACATCCGCGGCGGGGGCGAAATGGGCCGGATGTGGTACGAACGCGGCAAGCTGCTGGAGAAGAAGAACACCTTCACCGACTTCATCAGCGCCGCAGAGCATCTCGTCGACTCCGGCATCACCGGGCCGCAGCACCTGGTGGCACTGGGCGGCAGTGCCGGCGGCCTGCTGATGGGCGCGGTGGCCAACATGGCCCCGCACCTTTTCGCCGGCATCCTGGCCGTCGTCCCCTTCGTCGATCCGTTGACGACGATCCTCGATCCATCGCTGCCGCTGACGGTGACCGAGTGGGACGAATGGGGAAATCCACTGGAGGACCGCGACGTCTACTTCTACATGAAGTCCTATTCGCCGTATGAGAACGTCGAGGCCAAGGAATACCCGGCCATCCTGGCGATGACGTCCTTCAACGACACCCGAGTGTTCTACGTGGAACCGGCGAAATGGGTTGCCGCACTTCGGCATGTGAATACCGACGGCCATCCGGTGCTGCTGCGCACAAAGATGGCGGCCGGGCACGGCGGTACCAGCGGACGCTACGAACGGTGGAAGGAAACGGCGTTCGAGTACGCCTGGATGCTGGCGACCGCCGATCCGGACAGGTTCGGTCCGAGAGGACTACGCCACTAAACCTCAGCCAGGCTTTGGAGGTACCACTGATAAGTGCGACGCAAACCGTCTTCGAATCCGATCTCGTGGCGCCACCCAGCTTCGTGCAGCCGGGTTACGTCAAGAAGTTTTCTCGGCATGCCGCTTGGTTTGGAAGCGTCGAAAACCAGTTCCCCTTCGTAGCCGACGACGGTCTTCATCGCCTCGGCCAGTTCTCTGATTGAAATATCCTCGCCGGTCCCTATATTCAAGAATTGCGCTTCATTGTAGTGTTCAAGGAACCAGACAACCGCACTGGCTAAATCGTCCACGTGGAGGAATTCGCGACGGGCGAGTCCGTCACCCCAGATGACGACTTCGCTTTGCGATTCGAGTTTGGCTCGATGTAAACGGGTCATCAGGGCCGGGATCACATGCGACGAGCCGACGTCGAAATTATCGTTCTCGCCGAAGATATTCGTCGGCACACAGCTATTGAAATCCAGTCCGAACTGCTCTCGGACGAACTCGCACAATTTGACGCCGGCGATCTTCGCCAAAGCGTAGGCCTCATTTGTCGGTTCAGGCTTGCCGTCAAGCAGAAATTCCTCCCGCATCGGCTGCGGGCAACCCCTCGGATACATGCACGAACTGGCCAGGAACAGGAACCTTTTGACGTCGAATTCTTTTGCAGCCCAAATGAGGTTGTTCTGGATCTGCAAATTCTCGTAGAGGAATTCGGCCTGGTGCGTCATGTTGGCGTGAATGCCGCCGACCCTGGCGGCGCTGTCGACGACGTACTCCGGCCGATGGTCGTCGAAGAAGGCTCGCACTGCTCGACCATCCGTCAGATCGAGTTCCGATCGGCTGCGCAGAATCAGATTGCTGAAACCCTCGGCTCGGAGTTTCCGGACTATCGCGGAGCCGACCATGCCCCGATGCCCGGCAACGTAAATTTTAGACGATCTCTCCAATTTGCGTCACGCACCTTAATCTTGAAGAAGTTCCGCAAGTAACGTCAATTCCTGCTCCGTCAATTCCGGATTATTCCCGAAGTAGAAGCCGTTCGCATGGATCAAGTCCGAGTTCGGAAGAATGGCAGGCTCGTTGAAGTATTTTCGATAGAACGGCTGCCTGGTCATATTGCCGGCGATGACCGGGCGAATCTCAACCCCTGCGTCAATGAATTTTTGCTTGTAGTCCGCAGCGATTTGCGGAGTTCGGCAAATCACCGGCATCGCGAAGTTGGACACCACTTCCATGTGCCCCACATCCTGACCGAAAAACCTGTCGTTCGAGCTGAGTGCCTCACTCAGAAGGGCGTAGTTTTCCGCCCGCCGACTGACGATTTCGTCCCAGTATTGCACCTGCAGCGTGCCCAGAAAGCCCGTTATCTCCGTCGGCCGAAAATTGCTGGCCAGGTCGTAGAATGTGTATCTGGCATAGAAGTCATCAACATCAGCGGCACCGCGCAATTTTGCCTGGGACTCGGCCGAAAGATTTCGGTCCCAGCCGTGGGCGCGACCCATGACCAGTTGTTCATATAGCTCGTCGTCATCCGTGACGACCATTCCTCCTTCAATCGTCGAGAGGTGATGACCGACGAAGAAAGAGAATGTGGCGGCTGATCCAAAATTTCCCAGAAGTGTGCCGTCGACCCTTGAGCCGAGAGATTCGCAGTTGTCTTCCAGCAGCTCGACTCCCGACTCTGCGCAGAGATTTTTTATCCCCGTGAGGTCGTCGCAAAAACCGAGCACGTTGGTGATGAACAGGCCTTTGAGGCCGTCGATCTTCTCGCTCAACGTGGCAGGTGAGACGTTCAACGTTCCCAGCTCGCAGTCGATCGGCACCGGCTCCAAACCTAATTGAATGATCGGCATCACGTTCGTCGGCCAGGTGAGGGCTGAGAAGCCGACTTTGTCGCCCGGCTTGAACCGGCCGGCATTGAGCATCGACTGAATTAAGAGCAAATCCGCTACGCTACCGTTGTCAACGCAAACGGCATGTTTTCTTCCTTGCTTTGCTGCGAAGACCTCTTCGAACCGGCGGCAGTGGATATCCATACTGAAAATATCCTGCTCGAGGACGAAATCTGCGAGCGCCCGTTTCGTTTCGTACTCATGATAGAAGGTGGACTTCATGAGCTTTATGGTCACAACTGCTCCCGTTCTATATCGGTCGAGGTAATCGAGCGTCAGATTGCGCTGGGTGCTTCCCACCAGTCGAGCGGGACTTTATCGATCCACGGGCGCCCGGCATGTTCGAGAGCTTCGATATCTGCATCGACCATCAGGCGCGCGAGGTCGCGCCCATTCACCGTCGGCACCCAGTCGAGTTTCTCTCGGGCCTTTGTAGCATCCCCGATGAGTGCGTCGACCTCGGTGGGACGAAGGTAGCGCTCGTCCATGCGGACGTGGTCTCGCCACGATAATCCCGCGTGTTCGAAGGCGGCTTCGAGGAACTCCCGCACAGTGATACCGACGCCAGTGGCGAGCACATAGTCATCGGGCTCGTCAGCTTGCAGCATGCGCCACATGCCCTCGACGTACTCGGGGGCGTAACCCCAATCCCGGACCGCGTCGAGATTCCCCAAGTAGACGCTGTCCTGCTTGCCTGCCCTGATTGCGGCCACCGCGCGGCTGATCTTTCGTGTCACGAAAGTTTCACCTCGCCGCGGAGACTCATGATTGAAGAGGATGGCAGTGTCAAGCGGTGGAAGCAACGGAGTCGGTGAGGAGTTTGGTGAAGACTTCTCGGGGGGTGCGGAATCCGAGGATCGCTCGGGGTCGGTCGTTGAGTTCGTCGGCGATGGCGTCGAGGTAGGGCTGGTGGTTGGTGCTGTCGATGCCTTTGGGCAGGTACTCGCGGATCAGGCCGTTGGTGTTCTCGTTGGTGGGTCGTTCCCACGGTGAATGCGGGTGGGCGAAGTACACGGGCAGGTCGGTGGCCAGCGTTAATGCGGCATGGCGGGCCATTTCG
>CAIRCP010000043.1 GCA_903877095.1 uncultured Actinomycetes bacterium
TCAGAACAAGCCTGACCAAGCACCAGTATCAAAACTGGCAAAAAAAGTCACACCCCAACACGGGGGCGCCAAAGTGCGACAAAAAAACAAACAACAAACAAAAACCACCAAACACACTATTGAGTTCTCAAACAACACACCTGCTTTGCCCCTCGATCTTGGGCAACCCTACTAGCCTAAGTCATTGGGCTAGACCAAGTCAAATCGGGGCTTGACCCCCCCTGGAGAGGGGGCCCGCGCCGGTCGTTTCGGATCCAGCGCCGCATTGAGTAACGCCTAGTGTACCCGTTCTATTTCCGCACCCAAATTCTGCAGGTTCTCGACGAAGAGCGGATAGCCCCGGTCAATGTGAAAAACGTCGTGGACCTCGGTCTCTCCGTCGGCGACCAGGCCCGCGAGCACCAGGCCGGCGCCGGCCCGGATGTCCGACGACCAGACCGGGGCGCTGGACAACTGAGGGATGCCCCGCACCACGGCGTGGTGACCATCGGTGCGGGCATCGGCACCGAGGCGGATCATCTCCTCGACGAACCGGAACCTCGCCTCGAACACATTCTCGGTGATCATCGACGTGCCGTCAGCGATGGATGCCAATGCGATGGCCATCGGCTGAAGGTCGGTCGGGAAACCCGGAAACGGCAGAGTCGCTACGTTGCAGGCCTTAGGACGGTCGTACTGCACCACGCGGAAACCGTTGTCGTGCTGGGTCACCGTCGCACCGGCGTCGTGCAGTTTATGCAGCACCAACTGCAGATGGGCCGGGTCGACCCCGGTGACGGAGATGTCCCCACGGGTCATCGCCGCGGCGATGCCCCAGGTGGCGGCAACGATCCGATCCCCGATCACCCGGTGCTCTGTGGGGTGCAACTTGGGCACGCCAGTGATCGTCAGCGTCGATGTTCCGGCCCCCGTGATCTGCGCCCCCATCTGATTGAGCATTTCGCACAGGTCGACCACATCGGGCTCGCGAGCGGCGTTCCGGATGATCGTCAAGCCCTCCGCCACGACGGCGGCCATCAGGATGTTCTCCGTCGCCCCCACCGAGGGGAATTCCAGTTGAATCTCCGCGCCCCGCAGGTGATCTGCGGAGGCGACGACACAGCCGTGCTCGATGGTGCACTCCGCACCCAACTGCCGGAGACCCGACTGGTGCATATCCAACGGCCGGGAGCCAATCGCGTCGCCGCCAGGCAGCGCGACCCGGGCTCGCTTGCACCGACCCACCAGCGGACCCAGCACACAGACCGAGGCCCGGAACTGCCGCACGGCGGCGAAGTCGGCTTCGTACTTGGGCTCCTCGGGCGAGGTAATCCGCACCACCGAACCATCGAGTTCGACGTTGGCCCCCAGACCCCGGAGCACCTCAGCCATGAGCGGCACGTCGAGGATGTCCGGGCAGTTGGAGATAGTGGTGGTCCCCTCGGCCAACAAACTGGCCGCCATCAGCTTGAGGACGCTGTTCTTGGCGCCGCCGACGGCGACCTCACCAGATAACCGGGTGCCACCGGTCACCAGGAAACGCTCGCCCACGGGAAGCAGCTTAGAGCAGCCGGGCCAGGATTCCCTCGTCGTTGGCCGGGTACGGTCTACAGATATGGCCGTGCACCTGACCCGCATCTACACCCGAACTGGCGATGACGGCACGTCCAGCCTCAGCGACTCCTCCCGCGTCGACAAGAATGATCCGCGGCTGCTGGCCTATGCCGACTGCGATGAAGCCAATGCCGCACTGGGTGTGGCGGTGGCACTCGGCTACCCGGCGGAACCGCTGCGCACTGTGCTCACCTGGATCCAGAACGACCTGTTCGACGCCGGCGCGGACCTGTCCACCCCGATGGTCGAAAACCCTGGCCGTCCGCAGCTGCGGATCACCGAGGCCTATATCGACCGGCTGGAGAAATGGTGCGACGAGTTCAATGAGCCACTGCCAGCACTGAATTCGTTCATTCTGCCCGGCGGTACCGGTCTGTCGGCACTACTGCATGTGGCACGGACGGTGACCCGGCGGGCCGAACGGTCGGCCTGGAACGCGGTCAAAGCACATCCGCAGACCGTCAGCCCACTGCCGGCGCGGTACCTCAATCGGCTGTCGGATCTGCTGTTCATCCTGTCGCGTGTGGCCAATCCCGAGGGTGATGTCCTTTGGCAGCCGGGCGGACCAGTCGGGCGGCCGACTGCGTGACGACGTGGCTCTACAGGATGGGACGGCGCGCGCGGGACGCAGGGCGGGACTCCACCCACGCCAGGAACGCGGTCAAAGCGCCTCGGTCCAGAGCCATTTCGTAACCGCGCGCCTCGGCGCCGGTCACATCCTGTAGTTCGAGGACGACGACTTCGTCGGTCATGAGATCGAATTCGTCGCCGCGTGGCGCCCGGCGCGACAGGACGTCCAGGCCTCGTCGACTCAGTCGTCGATCCGGCCACAGCCGGGCACTGGACAACCGGTAGAACCGGGCTTCGTCACCGCGATAACGGATGACGCCGTGCCGCCATCCGTGGCCACCCACTGCCGGGATATCCCGAAGGATCGCCGGCGTGCCTCCCTGACCCAACTTCCACAACCGGAAGCTCAGCGCCACAACGGCAAGCAGAAGAAGGCTGACGAGCGCGACCATGACGAACATCGACGCGCTCATCGCCGATCAGTCGCGCAGGCCGAGAGCTCGAAGTCGGGCCCTACCGCGTGCGGCGATCCGTTCGTCATCGGAGGCTTCGTCTTGCCTGGCCTCGTCCTCGTTGATCTCCGACTCGAATTCGGCAGCCTCCGCGAGGATCTTCACCCCGGCCTCGGTCACCGACATGAATCCCCCGAGAACTGCGATCCGCAGATCCGCCTCGCCCTCTCGCTCGACGCGCACCATCGCATCGTCGACCAGCTGGGCTACCAGCGGGATGTGGTGGGGCATGATGCCGATCTCGCCGGCCGTTGAGCGAGTGAACACGAAAGTTCCCTTGCCGGACCATATCTTGCGATCGACGGCGACGATCGCAACGTCCATATCGGCCATCTCACATCACCTTTCGTGTTCTACGCGACGAGCGGCCGTCACAACTTGACGCCGAAGGTCTCTGCCTTCTTGGCCAGATCGTCGAGGCCACCGATGAGGAAGAACGCCTGCTCGGGCACATGGTCGAAGTCACCCTTGGCGAGCCGGTTGAATGCTTCCACCGTCTCCTTGACCGGAACCGTTGAACCCGGCTGGCCGGTGAACTGCTCGGCAGCCATCATGTTCTGGCTCAGGAAGCGCTCGATACGCCGTGCCCGGTTCACCAGCTGCTTGTCCTCCTCGGACAGCTCGTCGATGCCGAGGATGGCAATGATGTCCTGGAGGTCCTTGTAGCGCTGCAGGATTCGGATGACTTCCTGAGCAACGCGGTAGTGCTCCTCGCCGACCACAGCGGGGTCGAGGATGGTGGAGCTGGACGCCAGCGGGTCCACCGCCGGGAAGATGCCCTTGGAGAACACCGCTCGAGAGAGCTCGGTGGTGGCATCGAGGTGGGCGAACGTGGTGGCCGGGGCCGGGTCGGTGTAGTCGTCGGCGGGCACGTACACGGCCTGCATCGAGGTGATGGACCGACCGCGGGTCGAGGTGATCCGCTCCTGAAGCTCACCCATCTCGTCGGCCAGGGTGGGCTGGTAACCCACCGCCGAGGGCATGCGGCCCAGCAGCGTCGACACCTCGGAACCGGCCTGGGTGAAGCGGAAGATGTTGTCGATGAAGAGCAGGACGTCCTGTCCCATCTCGTCGCGGAAGTACTCGGCCATGGTCAGCGCCGACAGGGCGACCCGCATACGCGTGCCCGGCGGCTCGTCCATCTGACCGAACACCAGGGCGGTGTCCTTAAGCACGTTGGCGTCGGCGAGCTCGACCCAAAGGTCGTTGCCCTCACGGGTGCGCTCCCCCACGCCGGCGAACACCGAGGTGCCGCCGAAGTTGCGGGCGATGCGGTTGATCATCTCCTGGATGAGCACGGTCTTGCCCACGCCGGCGCCGCCGAACAGGGCGATCTTGCCGCCACGCACATAGGGGGTGAGTAGGTCGACGACCTTGAGGCCGGTCTCGAGCATCTCGGTGCGCGGCTCAAGCTCGGAGAAGGCCGGCGGCCGGCGGTGGATCGACCAGTGCTCGAAGTCCTTGCCGTAGCCGGGCTCGTCGAGGCACTGGCCCAGGGCGTTGAACACGTGGCCCTTGACGCCGTCACCGACCGGAACCGAGATCGATTTGCCGGTGTCGGTGACCTCGACGCCGCGCACCAAGCCGTCGGTCGGCTGCATGGAGATGCAACGCACCAGGTTGTCCCCGAGGTGCTGGGCGACCTCCAAGGTCAGCGTCTTGGCCAGCGAGCTGAACGTGATATCAGCGTGCAGTGCGTTGAACAGCGGAGGAACCGACCCGCGGGGGAACTCCACGTCGACGACGGGGCCGGTGATGCGCACCACGCGGCCGGCTTTGTCGTTGCCGGCGGTGGCGTACTCGCTCGTGCCACTGGTGGTGTAGTCGCTACTAGTCGTGTACTCGCTGCTGCCACTGGTGGTGTAGCCGCTGGGGTCGCTCTCGTAGATGACGGTCATGGTCCCTCTTCGTCTCCTGGTGGAAGCTTATTGATGTCTATTTGGTTGCGTCGGCGAGAGCGTTTGCGCCACCGACGATTTCGCTGATTTCCTGGGTGATCTTGGCCTGACGTTCACGGTTGGCCATCAGTGTGAGGAGTTTGATCAGATCATCGGCGTTGTCGGTGGCGGCTTTCATAGCGCGACGTCGCGATGCCGACTCCGAGGCCGCAGCCTCCAGCAGGGCGGCGTAGATCCGGGTGGCCACGTAACGCGGGAGCAGGTTGTCGAACAGGGTCGTGGCGTTCGGCTCGAACGAGAACAGAGTCTTTGGGCCGGTATCGGCCTCACCGATGTACTCCACCACCATCGGGGCGATGCGGCGCGCCTCGGCGATCTGGGTTAGCATCGACCTGAATTCGGTGTAGACGATGTGCAACTCGTGCGTGTCGATGCCGGGCAGGCCGTCCGGACCCGATCCGCCGCCGGAATCGTCGTCGTAGCCTGCCAGGAACGCCTCCAGCAGAGTGTCGGCGATCTCCTGAGCCTTCTCGTACGTCGGCTTGTCGGTGAACCCCGTCCAGGCCGCGGTGATCTCCCAATTGCGGAAAGCGAAATAGCCCTGCGCCTTACGGCCGACCACATAGAGCACCGGAGCCTTGCCCTCCTGGCGCAGCAATGCCATCAACTCCTCCGCCTTGCGAAGCACGTTGGCGTTGTAGGCACCGCACAGCCCCCGGTCGGAGGTCACCACCAGAACCGCGGCCCGTTTCGGGTTCTTGTGCTCCACCAGCAGTGGGTGATCCAGGGCCGCTTCAGCCGCAAGATCGGTCAGCATGTTGGTGATCTCGATCGAGTACGGCCGAGCCGCCTCCACCCTGGCCTGCGCTTTGGAGATGCGCGAGGTGGCGATGAGCTCCTGAGCCTTGGTGATCTTCTTGATCGATGAGGCCGACTTGATCCGCCCGCGGAGTTCGCGAAGTGTTGCTGCCATTACTTCTTCTTCGGGGCGGACTTGCGAACCTTGACGGTCTCCTTTTCGAGATCGTCCTCATCCAGCGCCTTGATGTTCTCCTCGGGGATGACGGAACTGCCGTCGGAGGTGGCGAAGCCGCGCTTGAACTCGGCGACCGCGCGGTTGAGCGACTCTTCAGTCTCCTCGCTGAGCTTTTGAGAAGTCTTGATCTCGTTGAGGATTCCGGCGTTCGCTCCACGCAGGTGCTCCAGGAACTCGTCCTCGAAGCGGCCGACGTCGGCGACCGGTACCGAGTCGAGATGGCCCTTAGTCCCCAGGAAGATCGCGACCACCTGGTCTTCGACCGACAGCGGGCTGTACTGCGGCTGCTTGAGCAACTCCACCAGCCGAGCGCCACGCTCGAGTTGGGCCTTCGATGCCTCATCGAGGTCGGAGGCGAAAGCGGCGAACGACTCCAGTTCGCGGTACTGCGAAAGATCCAGACGCAGCGAGCCGGCCACCTCTTTCATCGCCTTGATCTGGGCGGCGCCGCCGACCCGGGACACCGAAACGCCGACGTTGATGGCCGGACGCACACCCTGGTTGAACAGGTCGGTCTCCAGGAAGCACTGGCCGTCGGTGATCGAGATGACGTTGGTGGGGATGTAAGCCGAGATGTCGTTGGCCTTGGTCTCGATGATCGGCAGGCCGGTCATCGATCCGCCGCCGAGCTCATCGGAGAGCTTCGCGCAACGCTCCAGCAGCCGGGAGTGCAGATAGAACACGTCACCGGGATATGCCTCACGGCCGGGCGGGCGGCGCAGCAGTAGCGAGATCGCGCGGTACGCCTCGGCCTGCTTGGTGAGGTCGTCGAACACGATCAGGACGTGCTTGCCGTCGTACATCCAGTGCTGGGCGATGGCCGAACCCGTATACGGCGCAAGCCATTTGAAGCCGGGCGAGTCCGAGGCCGGGGCCGCGACGATGGTGGTGTAGTCCATCGCGCCACCCTCCTCCAGCGCGCGGCGCACGCTGGCGATGGTGGTGCCCTTCTGCCCGACCGCGACGTACACGCAGCGGACCTGCTTGTTCGGATCGCCGGTCTCCCAGTTCTGCCGCTGGTTGAGGATCGTGTCGACGCAGACGGCGGTCTTACCGGTCTTGCGGTCACCGATGATCAACTGGCGCTGGCCGCGGCCGATCGGGGTCATGGCGTCGATGGCCTTGATGCCGGTCTGCAGCGGCTCGCTGACACCCTTGCGTTCCACCACCGAGGGCGCCTGCATCTCGAGGACGCGCCGCTCGCTGGCTGCGATCTCGCCGCGGCCGTCGATCGGCTGGCCGAGCGGATTGACCACGCGACCCATGAACGCGTCGCCGACCGGAACCGAGAGCACCTCGCCGGTGCGGCGGACCTGCTGGCCCTCCTCGATCTTGTCGGACTCGCCGAGGATAACGACGCCGATGCTGTGCTCGTCGAGGTTGAGCGCCACACCGCGAACGCCGCCGGGGAACTCCAGGAGTTCCTGAGTCATCACCGAGGGCAAGCCCTCGACGTGAGCGATACCGTCGCCGGTGTCGATGACGGTACCGACTTCGTCACGCCCGGTGCCGGCCTCGAAGCTCGAGACATAGCTCTCGATCGCGCCCTCAATGTCCTGAGCGGAGATTGTCAACTCTGCCATGGCTTTTCGTCTTCCTGCCTTCTCGTCCTTGGGTGGCTTCAGGGGTTTTCGGGGGGAGCTAGGCGGGCAGCTTGGTCGCAGCTGCGTCCAGCTTCGACGACAACGTTCCGTCGATCACTTCGTCTCCGACGGCGACTACGAGGCCGCCCAGCAACTCAGGGTCGACGACGAGCTGCAGCGAGACGGGAGTGTGGTAGATCCGGGAAAGGATTTCGGTGAGGCGGCTACGCTGGCTGTCGCTCAGTTCGGCCGCGGCGCTCACCAGTGCGACGATCTCGCCCCGGCTCGCGATCGCCAGCTCGGCCAAATCCTGCACGGCCTCGTCGGCGCGCTCGCCGCGCAGCAGTTCCACGGTGTGGGACAGCAACGCAAGCGCCGTCTCATTGAGGCCGCCGGTGGACTGGTCCAACACGCTGCGCAGTAGGGCAACCCGCTGGGCCGGCGGCTTGGAATAGTCGCCGAGCAGTGAGGTCAATTGCGGCACGGTGTCGATGATGCGGCCGAACCGGAACAGCTGCTCGGCGACCTCATCGGCCCGGCCTTCGCGCTGCGACTTCTGCAGCAGGCTCAGCCGAGCAACGTGCTCCAGTGCACTCACGAGGTCTTCGGTCTTGGACCACCGCACCGACACCGCGGTGTCGACCAGGTCAATCGTGGTGGAACCCACTCGCCCGCCGAACACCCGGGCAACAAGCTGCCGCTTCGCATCCTGCTCGCCGTTGGCCTCGGCCAGATGCCGCGCCAATGCCGGCTCACGCACGAGCAGACTGGCTACGGCGACGAGTTCGTCGGCAAGCGTGGAGAGATCCCCGGTGCTGAGCGAACCGGCAAGTGCATCAAAGCGATCCACGACGGCGGCTTGCGCTTCACGACTGGCCGACCGCATGTCGGTGGGAGCCACCTCCGGTGTGAACCCCGCCGGTGCCATCGAGTCCAACTCGTCGAGCAACCGGTCGACCGTAGCGGACTGGGCCTGCGGATCGGCCACGTGCGCCTTGACGAGTTCAGTTGCGCGCTGGACCGACTCAGCACCGAGATCGCCGCGGAGCTGGCGCACCAGTTGGGATTGCAGCAACGAAACCTGCTGGCCGCCTTGCACTTTGATGCGCTCGGCTTCGACGCCGGCCTGCTCGCGCAGCTGCTCGCCGATGCGGACCGAGTCAGCGCGGGCCTCCTCGACGATCCGCTGGGCCTCGACCTTGCCCTCCTCGACCCGCTTGGCGTGGAACTGGTCGGCAGCGGCGAGACGATGGGTGGCCTTGGAACTATCGTCGAGTTGGGTGCGGACGGCCTCTTGCTGCTGGGCCATCATCTTCCGAGCCGGCGGAACCACATATTTGGTGATGATCCAAATGATGACGGCGAAGCCGATGAGTTGTCCGATAAAGGTTGACAACGGAACTCAGCCTTCCGAAACCGTGTACGAGGTGTCTGAAACCGTATACGTGCTGTCCGACGGGGTATCGGCGTACGCCGACGACGTCGCGCCGCCGGCCGAGGTACCCGCCGGAACTCCGAGTACCCGGCTCGCCAGAGTCTGCGACAGCGTCTCCACCGATGCCCTGAGGTTGGGGGCGATGGCGTCGCTTTGCGCTTTGAGTTCGGCGTTGGCGGCTGCGATGGTGCCGACCACGACTTCGTTGGCCGCCGCCTTCTCGGCATCCACCACCTCACGGCCCTCGGCCCTGGCGCCGTCCCGGATGGCCGCGGCCTCCGAGCGCGCCGCGGCCAACTCCGCGTTGTGGTCGGCCTCTGCAGCCTTCTCCAATTCAGCTGAGCGACGGTTGTCCGCCGCGGTCTGTGCCAGCATCCGTTCGCGCTCACCCAACACCTGCGTGACCGGCGGAACGACGAACTTCCAGATCACGCCCAGCACGATCAAGAAGATGGCCAGCACGAAGAAAAAGGTGCCGTTGGGAATGAGGAAGTTGCTGGTGCCGCCACCTTCCTCAGACGCCAATACGGTGACGCTTAGGTGCCCCATGGCCGACTAGGAGGCGCCGGGCGTGGCGAACACGAACAGCGCCATGAACGCCAGATTGATGAAGTAGGCCGCTTCCACCAGACCGACGGTGATGAAGAACGGGGTGAACAACCGTCCCTGGGCCTCGGGCTGCCGGGCGATACCGGAGATCAGGGCGTTACCGGCGATACCGTCGCCGATACCGGCGCCGATCGCGCCGCCGCCCAGAATCAGTCCGCCACCGATCAGGGCACCGGCAACGATTTGTGGGTCTGCCATTACTTTCCTCCTTGATGACTGGTAGGGGTCCTACCAGAGCCTGTGGGTTCCTACGTTTGGTCTAGTGGTGTTCGTCCATCTCCATGGACTGGCTGAAGTACAGGATCGTCAGCAGCGCGAAGATGAACGCTTGGATCAGACCGACGAACAGGTCGAACGTCTTCCAGATCGCGTTGGGCGCCCACTGGATGTACCAGGGGAACAGGGCGATCAGCGACACCATGATGCCGCCGGCGAAGATGTTGCCAAAGAGACGGAGGGACAGCGAGATCGGCTTGGCGATCTCCTCGACGAGGTTGATCGGGGCCAGAAACGCCACGTGTCCCTTGAGCACCTTGATCGGGTGACCGATGATCCCCCGGCGCCAGACGCCGGCCGCGTGGTAGCAAAGGAACACGAAAAGTGCGAGCGCTAAGACGAAGTTGATGTCCGCCGCGGGCGGTTTGAGCAGCTCATGTGTCTTGCCGTCGGCAGTGCCGTATTGCACCGGCAACACCGATATCCAGTTGGCGGCGAGGATGAACACGAACAGGGCCACCGCCAGCGGCAACACGAACGGGGCGATCTTCATGCCGATCGCCTGCTCGATCTGACCGCGCATCTGGATGGTGATGGCCTCCCAGAAAAGCTGCACGCCGCTGGGAACCCCGGTCGAGGTGACCTTGGCGCGCAGCACGAACGCGAGCGCGATGACGATCGCTCCGGCGATGGCGGTGGCAAGCACCGTGTCGGTGTTGACGGTCATACCCAGCCACTGGGCTTGCTCGTGGTGGCCGACCTCGATCGCGCCCTCGGCGAGGATGGTTTCGGTCATAGTGCTCAATCCTTGAACATGTCGTCGGCATTTGAGGCGGGATTGCTATAAGAGACGCCTTGCCTGGATTCTGCCTCGGGAAGATGGTCGGCATCTCCGGTACGAATCTTCTTCAACACCGGAAGCGCGGTGGTGAGCACCAGAACGACCTGGAACAGCGCCAGTCCGAACACGACGCCAAGCCCCTGGGGCCGGAAGCACCAGGCGATAGTCAGGCCCACGATGGTGATCACCATCAGCCGGGTGGCGGAATTGACCGCCATCTTGCGTTTCACCGGGCTCGCTTCGGAGGTGATCGCTGCCACCGAGCGCTGGACCAGGAGAGCGTTGATCAGACCCAAAGCCAGTCCGGCGCCGAAGAACACCCCGAACATGACGTGGCCGGCCCACGCAGCGATCGCAATCGCCAACGCGGTGAGCGCGGCACAGATAACGAGAAGGTGCACAGGCCGGAAGGCGACGGACGGAAACACCAACGGCGCTTCCGGCGCTGGCGTCGTCACACGGTCACCCTCAATCGTGTCAGCTGATTAGGCGGTCAAGCGGCTGTTCGGACCACCCTCGCCAAGCCCGGAAACCGGTGTGGTTTCTCAGGTTCGACAGCACCGTACCACATGGTAGACCGGCCTAAACCGGCCTACTACCTGCCGTCGTAGGGTCGGCCGTAAATGCTGTCCCGCAGCCGGGTCAACTCTTCGTCGTCGGCCATGGTGTCGCCCCGGATCAGCGGAATCACGGTGACCACGACCGCCACCGCGATCGCGACGATCATGACCGCCCCGGTGTAGCGGGGGTCGAAGAAGATGGTGCTCGCGACCCCGAGGGCAACCAGGCCGACCCACAGATAGATCAGCAGCACGGCGCGTCGGTGGGAATGCCCGATCTGCAGCAACCGGTGATGCAGGTGCATCTTGTCGGGGCTGAAGGGACTGCGGCCGGCACGGGTCCGCCGGACGATGGCAAGCAGCATGTCCAGCGCCGGCACGAACACCACGGCCGCGACCAGCAGAAACGGCGACAGCAGAGCGAAGACGTCGCGCGCACCGTAGGCACTCTGCGAGATCGGGCCGGCCGCGGTGGTGGCCGCCGCCGCCAGCATCAGCCCGATCAGCATCGAGCCAGAATCGCCCATGAAAATCCTGGCCGGATGGAAGTTGTGCGGCAGGAAGCCCAGGCACGCCCCGGCCAGCACCACCGATATGACCGCTGGCGGATAGAAGAGAACGTCGCCGCCGTGATCGCGCAGCAACCCGACGGAATAGATGCAGATCGCCATCGCGGTGATGAGCCCGAGGCCTGCAGCCAGGCCGTCGAGGCCGTCGACGAAATTCATCGCGTTGACCACCGCGACCGTCAGCGCGAGCGTAAGCATGATTGACGACACCTGGTCGAGCACGATGGTGCCGATCGAGCCGAACGGAATGTAGAGCACCACCCAGGCCACGCCCATCGTGACGAGGACGCTGGCGGCGGTGATCTGGCCGGCGAACTTGGTCAGCGCGTCCAGGCCCCAGCGATCGTCGATCAACCCGATCGCCATCACCAGCCCGCCCGCGATCACCACGGCCGGCATTCCGGAGGAGTAGACGAAACCTCTGGTTAGCGCCGGCAGTTGCGAAGCCAGGAACACCGCGGTGACGACACCGAGATACATGGCCAGACCACCCATGCGCGGGGTCGGTGACAAATGGACGTCGCGCTCGCGGGGATAGGCGACCGCACCCAACCGGGTGGCCAACACCCGGACCCCTCCGGTCGCGAAGTAGGTGACTGCCGCGGCGGTCAGGCCGACAAGGGCCAATTCACGCAGCGGGACGCCAGCCCCCCGGTCGGAGAGCGCCAGAATTGCCGAATGCGCCGCCATGCCAGCCCGAAGCTACTCCGCCTCGGCGGAGGCTGACCCGATCAGCGTGGAGGCGGAGGCCGACCCGATCAGCGTGGAGGCGGAGGCCGACCCGATCAGAGTGGAGGTGTCGACACCGAGCACCGCGGCGATCGCTGCCGCACTGACCGGCCCCTCGCGCAGGACGCGCGGCAACCGACCGGTGAGGTCGACGATGGTGGAAGCGGCCTGCTCGGGAGAGGGGCCGCCGTCGAGGTAGACGTCGACCAGCGGGCCCAGCTGGACCTGGGCCAGCGGTGCTGTGGTGGCCGGGGGCTGCCCGGACACGTTGGCGCTGGACACCGCCAACGGACCGGTATCGCGGAGAAGTTCGAGGGCTACCGGATGTAACGGCATGCGCAGCATCACCGTGCCGCGTGCGTCGCCGAGATCCCACTGCAGCGACGGCGCCTGTTGCACAACCAGACTCAGGGCACCCGGCCAGAAGGCCCGGATCAACTCCCGTGCCTCGTCCGCGACGTAGTAGACCAAGCCGTCGATGGTGGTCCATGACCCCACCAGGACCCCGACCGGCATGTCGCGACCCCGGCCTTTGGCCGCGAGCAGACTGGCGACGGCGCTGCTGTCGAAAGCGTCAGCCGCGAGGCCGTACACCGTGTCAGTGGGCATCACGACCAGTCGGCCGCTCTTGAGCGCCGACGCGGCGGCGGTGATGGCGGGTCCGCGCGTTTCGGAGTCGCGGCAGTCGAACATCTGGCTCATGGCTTCTCCCGCCCGCCGGCCCGTCGGGCCGTGACGAACCTGGGCCGGCCGGCCAGATCCCGCCGTGCGGTGACGTCCCGGTATGCGCCGGTCGCTTCAATCGCGGCAACGGTGGCGTCGGCGGTGCTGTCGTCGTGCTCGACGGCGAGCAGGCCGCCGGGCGCCAGCCAACGGACCGCCCGACGGACGATCGGAGTGATGACCGCCATGCCATCGGGGCCACCGAACAGGGCATGGGCCGGATCATGTTGAGCGACTTCAGATTCCAGCACGGCACCGTCGGGGATGTAGGGCGGATTCGCCACCACCAAGTGGACTGCGCCGTCGAGTTCAGGCAGCAGGTCCGGATCCGTCACATCTCCGGCGATCACTTCGACTTCCGTTCCGGCAGCGTTACGCCGAGCGTAGTCGAGCGCGGTGGGATCGTCGTCGACCGCGATCACCCTGGACTGAGGCAGCGCAGCAGCCAGCGCGATGGCCAGCGCACCCGAGCCGGTGCAGAGGTCCACAATGACCGGTGACGGCGGAAGTTGTTGCTTCCAAGCCCATTCCAACAGCGACTCGGTCTCCGGGCGGGGAACGAAAACGCCCGGCCCGACGTCCAGCACCAGCGGGCCGAACGGTGCTTGGCCGGTGATGTGCTGCAACGGTATCCGCTGCGCCCGCTTGCGCACGGCCGCCGAGAACCGTTCGAAGAAGACGGGGTCGGGCCGCTCCAGCAGCGAGATCCGACCGCGGTCGGTTCCGGCCACATGGGCGGCGAGCAGTTCGGCATCGGTTCGCGCCGAATCGATGCCGGCCTGCGCGAGGGTGTCGGCGGCCGTCGCGAGCGCCGCCCGCATGCTGGTCATGCCTGCTGCAGCCGCGACTGCTTGTCCGCGGCGACCAGTGCGTCGAGCAAGTCGTCCATGTCGCCGTCGAGAACCTGGTCAAGGTTGTGGGCCTTGAAATTGATCCGGTGATCGGCGATCCGGTTCTCCGGGAAGTTGTAGGTCCGGATCCGTTCCGAGCGGTCGACGGTGCGAATCTGGCTCGCCCGGTCGGCCGAGGCGTCGGCCTGGGCCTGCTCCTCGGCCAACACCTGCAGACGCGCCGCCAACACCTGCATGGCGCGGGCCTTGTTCTGCAGCTGCGAACGCTCGTTCTGGCAGGTGACGACGATGCCGGTGGGCAGGTGGGTGATCCGCACCGCCGAGTCGGTGGTGTTAACACCCTGTCCGCCCTTGCCCGATGACCGGTAGACGTCGATACGCAGGTCGGATTCGTCGATCTGGACCTGCTCGACTTCGTCGGGCTCCGGGTAGACCAGCACGCCGGCCGCCGAGGTGTGCACCCGACCCTGGGATTCGGTGACAGGCACCCGCTGCACGCGGTGCACCCCGCCCTCCCACTTCATCCGCGACCAGACGCCGTCGGCTGAATCCCCTTTGCTGCCAATGGCGATGGTGGCTTCTTTGTAGCCACCCAGATCGGAGAAGGTCTCGTCGAGGATGGTGACCGTCCAGCCATGTCGTTCGGCGTAGCGGATGTACATCCGGGCCAGGTCCGCGGCGAACAACGCCGACTCCTCGCCGCCCTCGCCGGACTTGACCTCCAAGACGATGTCGTCGGCGTCATGCGGATCGCGGGGCGAAAGCATGTCGGTCAGCTGGTCATCGAGTTCGGCGACCCGCGCCTCGAGTTCGGTGACCTCCTCGGCGAACGACGCGTCATCGACGGCCAGTTCACGCGCTGCCTCCAGATCGCCTCGGGCGGCCTCGCGCTTGCGGTAGGTCGCCGCGATCGGCGCCAACTTCGCGAACCGCTTGCCCACCCGGCGAGCGTTTCCAGCGTCGGAGTGCAACTCGGGGTCGGACAGCTGACGTTCGAGGTCGGCGTGCTCGGCCAGGACGGCGTCGACCGCGTCAGCGGGGGCGCTCTGCGTCATCGTCGGTCCTTTCTGCCCGGCCGGTCCTCTCCACCCGTCCCCAACACAAACCGACGCCCGGCCTCTCGCATGTGCGACAGTCGGGCGTCGGCTCGGTTGCTACTTGTCGGCGTCGCCAGTGGTGGCAGTGGTGGCGGTGGTGCGCTTGCCGTAGCGCTTCTCGAAGCGCGCGACCCGGCCGCCGCTGTCGAGGATCTTCTGCTTGCCCGTGTAGAACGGGTGGCACTGCGAGCACACCTCGACCACGATGTGGCCGCTCTGCTTGGTGCTGCGCGTGGTGAAGTTGTTGCCGCAGCCGCAGACCACAGTGGTCTCGACGTAGGCGGGGTGAATTCCGCTCTTCATGAGGTCCTCTTCTTTGTTTGGTCGCCGGGTCGCCCGCAGATCAGCGCCGCGCGGACGTGAACCGGTACCTGAGGTTATGAACGCAATCCAGTATGCCAGTTCGGCTGCCACCGGCCTAAACGGGCTGAAGCCGCAGTTCAGGGCCGCTGTCGTCCCGCGAGGATCATGACGATGTCGCGGATCGGCGCGCGCACTTCCCGGCCCGCGCCGACGGCGAAGTCGGCGTCGCCTGCCACCAGTCGGTACCCAGCCAGGCGGGCGGCCGGCTTCATGGGAAAGGTCATGCGCCACAGGTGGTTTGCCACTTCGACGGCGGCATCGGTGGGCATCGGCCGGTCGATGCCCAGCGGCACGGCGATGTCCTGCCCGTGAATCAGCACGTCCATCAGCGGGTCGAGGTCGGTCGTCATGGGGACCTTCCGGCGCGATCCGACCATGCCGCGCAGGGCTGTGACGATCTGCGCCTGCGAGCGGCGATCCTCGATGGCGATCCGGCGGATCATCGGGTCGAACCGGAAGCCCGACCGCACCGCCTCAAACGCAGCACGGACGGGATTCATGTGCGAATGCGTGAGGTGCGCGGCGACGTCGCGGACCTGCCAGCCGTCGCACAACGACGCCGTCGTCCACTGATCGGCGGTGAGACCTTCGAGCATGCCGGCCAGACCGGAGCGCTGGGCGTCGATAACGGCCCAGATCTGGTCGGTGTTCACCGGTTAGTGGTCGACGTCGGCCATGCCCGGCGCGGTCTTGGAGACCTGGACCAGGAACTCGTAGTTGGTCTTGGTCTTGCGCAACTGGCTCATCAGCAGGTCGATCGCCTGATGGCTGTCCAGTCCGGACAGCACCCGGCGCAGTTTGTGCACGACGGAGAACTCATCGGGCGACAGCAGGAGCTCGTCCTTGCGGGTGCCCGACGGGTTGACGTCGACGGCCGGGAACACCCGGCGCTCGGCGATCTTGCGGTCGAGTTTGAGCTCGGCGTTGCCGGTGCCCTTGAACTCCTCGAAGATCACCGTGTCGCCGGTGGAGCCGGTCTCGACCATGGCGGTGGCGATGATCGTCAGCGAACCGCCGTGTTCGATGTTTCGGGCCGCGCCGAGGAACCGCTTGGGCGGGTACAGGGCGGTGGAGTCGACACCGCCGGACAGGATGCGGCCGGACGCCGGTGAGGCGTTGTTGTAGGCGCGGCCCAGTCGGGTGATGGAGTCGAGCAGCACGACAACGTCCTTGCCCTGTTCGACCAGGCGCTTGGCGCGTTCGATGGCCAGTTCGGCGGCCTGGGTGTGGTCGGACGGCGGACGGTCGAAGGTCGAGGCGATGACCTCGCCCTTCACCGATCGCTGCATGTCGGTGACCTCTTCGGGCCGCTCATCGACGAGCACGACCATGAGGTGACATTCGGGATTGTTGCGGGTGATCGCGTTGGCGATGTCCTGCATGATCGTGGTCTTACCGGCCTTGGGCGGTGACACGATCAGGGCGCGCTGGCCCTTGCCGATCGGCATGATCAGGTCGATCACGCGGGTGGTCAGCTTCTCGGGGGTGGTCTCCAGGCGCAGCCGCTGATTGGGGTAGAGCGGGGTCAGCTTGCCGAACTCGGGGCGGTTCCGGGCCGCATCGACCGGGCCGCCGTTCACGCTGTCCAGCCGCACCAGCGGATTGAACTTCTGGCGCTGGTTCCCCCCGCTGTCGCCGCCGCCGCCGCCCTCGCGGGGTACGCGAACCGCGCCGGTCACCGCGTCGCCGCGGCGCAGACCGTTCTTGCGGACCATGTTCATCGACACGTAGACGTCGTTGGCTCCGGCCAGGTAGCCGGAGGTGCGGACGAACGCGTAGTTGTCCAGGACGTCGAGGATGCCGGCGACCGGCTGGACGACGTCGTCCTCGCGCAGTTCGGCTTCGCTGCCGCCGCCGCCACTCTCGCCGCCGGTGCGCTCGCCTCGGCGGCGCCGGTCCCGGAATCGCCGGCCACGGCGGCCGCCACGGCCGTCGCCGTCGTCGCCCTGTTGTCCGCCGGGCTCGCCGCCGTTCTGCTGGCCGGTGGCCTCGCCACCATTACGCTCGGAGGATTCACGCTGTTCAGCGCGGTCTTCGGAACGGGATCCGCGCTCTTCCGAACGCGGGCGAGCTTCCGAACGGGGCCGTTCCTCGGAACGGGGGCGATCTTCGGAACGTTGGCGATCTTCGGAACGTTGGCGATCTTCCGAACGGGGTGCGCGTTCGTCAGAGCGGGGGCCGCGGTCGTGGGAACGACGATCGGCGTCGGCCTCGGTGTTCGGCACCGCGCCGCCGCTGGCGCGCGCGCCGCCGCTAGCCTCGGCAGCGGGCGATTCAGCGGGTGCCGGAGCGGCCTCGACCGCGTGGTTGTCCTTCGGGGTTTCGGCGCTGTCGTGAGCGGCGCCGCGGTTCTTCCCCCCGTTTCCGCTGCCGTTGTCGCCGCCACTCTGCACCTCGCGGATCGCGGCGATCAGCTCGCTCTTGCGCATGCCGGAGGTGCCTTTGACGCCGACCTGGCCGGCCAGGGCGCGCAGTTCGGGCAGGACCAGCGTGGACAGAGAGCCGGACTTCGAAGTCTTCTCGGCATGGCTCTCGGATTTCACGGCCGCCTCCGCGGAGGTTGTGGTGCTGTCGCCAGCCGTGATGAGGTCCGTATCGGTCACGGATTTCCTTTCTTCCCCAGCATTCTCATCTCGCGGGGTTTCTGGCCCTCAGGCGAATTGCTGAGAGCGCGAAGTCTCACCGGAGTTCGGTGGTCAGTGGTGGCGCGGGTGACCGAAGGGCCGACCGGTAACGCACTGGATTCAAACACAGAGTTTTGGTGATCGTCCTAGTGTCGGCGCAGCGCGTAACTGCGGTTGGGAGGACGTTTCAGAGGATAGACCCCCATGACCGCCGAGGCAAGAACCCGACGAGCATCACGAAAAGTGCCCGCGAAACACCCTCGGTGCCTCAGATAGGAATGCCCGCGAAATGGTGACGCTCGCCAGGCATGAGGAGTGTGTTGTCGGCGTCGTCGCGTGCGGAGATCACCAGCAAGTTCGCCA
>CAIRCP010000044.1 GCA_903877095.1 uncultured Actinomycetes bacterium
CCTGGCGAACTTGCTGGTGATCTCCGCACGCGACGACGCCGACAACACACTCCTCATGCCTGGCGAGCGTCACCATTTCGCGGGCATTCCTATCTGAGGCACCGAGGGTGTTTCGCGGGCACTTTTCGTGATGCTCGTCGCGGCCTTGCCGGGGTGCCACTAATGGCTTAACGTGGGCCTGTCCGACCCGAGTGAGGTTGTTATGACTGACGTGCCCGATGTCCCCGGCGATGATCAACTCCCCGACGTGCCCGGTGACGACCAACTCCCGGATGTCCCCGGCGATGATCAGCTTCCGGATGTGCCCGGTGACGATCAACTCCCGGATGTGCCCGGCGATGATCAGCTTCCCGATGTCCCTGGGGATGATCAGCTTCCGGATGTTCCCGCCGGCTAGTTAACGCTCCTGCGAAGGAGATCGACGGCCGCCTGCGGGTCTTCGGCGGGTGCGATCTCCTCGGATGGATACAGTCCTCAGGTGTCCCTCGCTCACATGTTGGTGATCGTCCTTGCCGGTATGGGTGCGGGTGCGATCAACTCGCTGGTGGGGTCGGGCACCCTGATCACGTTCCCGACGTTGGTGACGTTGGGGTTTCCGCCGGTGACCGCAACGATGTCCAACGCGATCGGGTTGGTCGCCGGCGGGGTATCCGGCACCTGGGGATATCGCGCAGAGTTAGCCGGCCAATGGCGCCGGCTGAAGTGGCAGATTCCAGCGTCGGTGACCGGCGCCGTGATCGGCTCCTACTTGCTGCTGCACCTCCCCGAGAGGGTGTTCACCCGGGTCGTGCCGGTGCTGCTGATTATGGCCCTGATCCTGGTGGTCGCCGGACCACGGATTCAGGCCTTCGCCCGCACCCGGGCGCAGGCCGCCGGGCGCTCCGCCGAACATGTCTCGTCGGCCCGAATGGCCGCTCTGGTTCTGGGGACGTTCGCGGTCGGCATCTACGGCGGCTATTTCACCGCCGCCCAGGGGATCCTCTTGATCGGCGTGATGGGCGCGCTCTTGCCTGAGGACGTCCAGCGGATGAACGCGGCCAAGAACCTGCTGTCGCTGCTGGTCAACATCGTCGCTGCGATCGCATACACCCTGGTGGCCTTCGACCGGATCAGTTGGCCGGCGGCCGGGCTCATCGCGATCGGTTCCCTCGTCGGGGGATGGTTGGGGGCGCACTACGGACGACGGCTTTCGCCGGCGGCATTGCGGGCGGTGATCGTGATGGTCGGTTTGATCGGGCTCTATCGGCTGCTGAGGGTGTGACGAGGGTGCCCAAGTTCGGGCGCAGCCGCGGTCTGCGGTAGGCTTTCGACCTGCTGCCCGTCCCGGCGGGTGGCAACGGGCTGTGGCGCAGCTTGGTAGCGCACTTGACTGGGGGTCAAGTGGTCGCAGGTTCAAATCCTGTCAGCCCGACAAGAAGACCGGCTCTGAGGTTGATGGTGCAGCTTCACGCCGCGCATGCGATGCTCACTGCTTGGCGAGTGCGATCCGCATCTGGGCCTCGTAGTCCTCGACATGCTCGCCGCTGACATCGACGATCACCCGGTGGATTCGGCCGTCGAATCGAAACGGCGGGTCGTAGTCGGGGGTCACCGACGAGCCGGTGTCGGCGCCGACGAGCATCGCTCCGCCCTGCGCAAGTCGGATGGGTGTGGTGACCGGGAATTCGCCCCGGCCGATCTCGGTGCCGTCGCCGAGGAGCGTCACGGTGCCGGGGGTTCCCTTGCCGTTCTTGATGTCCGGCTGACCCGTCGGGGCGAATTCCACGGAGAGGAAGTGCCGGCCGGTCGGTACGCGCTCGGCGGATCGAACGGTGAAGATCTCTTTGGCGACGTAGTTGTGGGCGTAGCACAGCAGGCCGTCCTTGACGTAGAAGGTGATTCCGCCGTCGTTGCCGCCCATGGACAGCAACACTCCCGCGGACTCCTCGGTCAGCTCGACCTCGGCGTTGATCGAGTACGGCCGGTTGAGGATCTTGGGGGCCGAGGCCGCCGAGATCGACTGGGTGCCGGGGTAGAGCACGTAGCGGCTGCGGCTGGCCGCGATCTGCGGGCGTTCGTCGGCGATGCGCACCACGCCGCGGCTGTCGATCGGCAGCACGTTGTATTTGCCGGCCTCGCTGTACCAGAGCGTGATCATCGCGATCAGCCGCGCGCGCTCCTGTTCGGCGAGGTTGGTGGTCTCGGCGACGTCCTCGGCGACGTGGTAGAGCTCCCACCCGCTGGCGTCGAGCTCGCTGAGCATGTCGGCGGTGATGGGATCGCCGAACTTGCGGCCGGACTCGGCGAATGACGTTCCCGGCCAGGGACATACGGCCCGCCAGCCGTCGTGGTAGATCGAGCGGTGCCCGAGCATTTCGAAGTACTGGGTGAGGTGCCGGGTGGGGGCGGCGTCGTCGTCGAAGGTGTGCGCGAAGCTGACCCCTTCGATGGGTGACTGGGTGACTCCGGCGATGGTGGCCGGGGGATCGAGGTGAAGCGCCTCGAGCACCGTCGGCACCATGTCGATGATGTGGGCGTAATGGGAGCGCAGTTCTCCGCGGGCGGCGATGCCGCGCGGCCAGGTGACGATGAACGGATCGGTCGAGCCGCCTCGATACGTTTCGCGCTTCCAGCGCCGAAACGGGGTGTTGCCCGCGTGCGTCCAGCCCCAGGGGAAGTGGTTGAACACCGTTGGCCCGCCGATCTCGTCGATGCGGGCCAAGCCCTCTTCGACGGTGTCGGGGACGTTATTGAAGAACCGGACCTCGTTGAGCGAGCCGGTGGGGCCGCCCTCGGCGCTGGACCCGTTGTCGGAGATCAGCATGATCACCGTATTGTCGTACTCCCCAATGTCTTTCAGGAACTGCACGAGTTCGCCGATGTAGTGGTCGGTGTGCTCCAGGAAGCCGGCGAACACTTCCATCATCCGCGAGTAGAGGCGGCGCTCATCAGCCGACAGCGATTCCCAGTCCGCGACGTCGGGATCGGGTGCGGAGAGTTCTGCTGTCGCGGGAACCAGTCCGAGTTGCTTCTGTCGGTCGAACACTTCCCGGCGGTAGGCCTCCCAGCCGGTGTCGAACTTGCCGGCGTAGCGGTCGGCCCATTCCTTGGGCACGTGGTGGGGCGAGTGCATCGCACCTAGTGCGAAGTACAGGAAGAACGGCTTGTTAGGGGCGACCTGCTTGGCGTCAGCGATCATCGCCGTGGCCTTCTCGACCAGGTCGGGGGTCAGGTGGTAGCCCTGCTCAGGGGTGGTCTCGGGTTCGGTCTGGGAGTTGTCCCGCACCAGTTCGGGGTAGTACTGGTGGGTGTCACCGCCCAGGAAGCCGTAGTAGCGCTCGAATCCCCGCCCCAGCGGCCAGCGGTCATACGGACCCGCCGCGGTCATCGACTCCTCGGGGGTCAGATGCCACTTCCCGACGCAGTACGTGTTGTAGCCCTGTGCCCGAAGGATTTCGGAGAGGAAGCCGTTCTCGAACGGGATGTAGCCGTCGGAGCCCGGGTAGCCCGTCGACCCGTTGGTGAGGCAGGCCAGGTGATTGGAGTGGTGGTTGCGCCCGTTCAGGATGCACGACCGCGACGGCGAGCACAGCGCGGTGGTGTTCATGTTGGCGTACTTCAGGCCATCGGCGGCCAGAGCGTCGATGTTCGGCGTGGAAATCGGGCTTCCGTAGCAGCCCAGGTGTCCGTAGCCCATGTCGTCGAGCACGATGAACACGACGTTGGGGGCGTCGTCGGCGGCCCGCTTCGGTGCCGGCCAGGCCGGGGTGGACTCGTCGGCGGTGCGGGCGATCACGCCGGGAAACGCTGTGCCGGGCAGATATTCGTTCAGTGCCATTGCGTTACCTAACGGGTGCGGGCCGGGTTGAGCTGGTTCATCAGCTCATCGATCGGGAGGTCGAAGCTGCGCTGTCGGGGTGGGTAGTCGGCGAACGTCGAGAGGAATCGCTGGATCTGGACACCGACCGGCCCGTAGAGCCAGGCGTGGTTCTCCTGCCATTCGTCGAACCCGCGGGAGGAGTGGAAGCGTTCGAAAGGATCAAGTTTCAGATTGGTGATCAGCGGCGTGACGAAGTTCTGCTGGATGCCGTTGAACCAGCGGTCCTGGGTCTTGAACAGCACCTTCCAGTTCCCGTAGCGCAACCCGTGCAGGACCGTCTCGGTGAAGTAGTAGAACTCCTTGCGTTTGGACGGCCCCGCCCCGGTGATCAGATCGGTCTGGTCGACTCCGTCGAGGTGGACTCGGTAGTTACGGTCCCCGATGGTGGTGCCGGTCAGCAGTCGGTCGGCCAGATCGGGTTGGCCGAGCATCGACATGATGGTCGGGATCCAGTCCTGCATCGTCATGAACTCGCCGGTGGCCACGCCGGCTGGCACCACGCCGGGCCATCTGATGACGACGGGAACCCGGAATCCGCCTTCGTACCCGCCGACGGCCTTCTCGTGGGCGAAGGGGTGGTTGCCGCCATCGGGCCAGCTGTTGCAGGCCGGACCGTTGTCGGTAGCCCACATCACCAGGGTGTTGTCGGCGACTCCGGTCTCGTCGAGGAGGTCGAGCAGCTCGCCGACGTGGTCGTCGAGTTCCATCATCCCGTCGGCGTAAATTCCGTAGCCGCTTTTTCCCTCGTACTCCGGCGACAGGTTGGTGCGGTAATGCATCCGTGTCGAGTTGTGCCACACGAAGAACGGCGTCTCGGCGTCCACCGCGTCGCGGATGAATCGCTTTGACTCGTCGAGGAATTCACGATCCAGCGTGCGCTGTCGCTCCTGCCCGAACGGCCCGTTGTCCTCGATGCGCTGGGTGCCATCCCCATTGGCCCAGCAGTGCACAACGCCGCGCTGGCCGAAGCCGAACTCCTTGATGATCTCGGGGTTCTTCGGGAAGTCGTACTGCTCGGCGTACTCGCCGGCGTTCAGGTGGTAGAGGATGCCGAAGAACTCGTCGAAACCGTGCGCGGTGGGCAGGTGTTCGTCGCGGTCGCCCAAGTGGTTCTTGCCGAACTGGCCGGTCCGATAGCCCAGCGGCTTCAGCATTTCGGCCAGCGTCGGATCTTCTTTTTGCAAGCCGATTTCCGAACCGGGCAGCCCGACCGTGGCCAGCCCCACCCGGATCGGGTACTGGCCGGTGATGAACGCCGCCCGGCCGGCGGTGCATGACGCCTCGGCATAGTGATCCATGAAAATCATGCCCTCGTTGGCGATCCGGTCGATGTTGGGCGTCGAGCCGCCCATCATGCCCCGGTGATACGCCGAGATGTTCCACATCCCGACGTCGTCACCCCAGATGACGAGGATATTCGGGCGTTTAG
>CAIRCP010000045.1 GCA_903877095.1 uncultured Actinomycetes bacterium
CCTGGCGAACTTGCTGGTGATCTCCGCACGCGACGACGCCGACAACACACTCCTCATGCCTGGCGAGCGTCACCATTTCGCGGGCATTCCTATCTGAGGCACCGAGGGTGTTTCGCGGGCACTTTTCGTGATGCTCGTCGCCCGCTTGCGCTTCGTCGGAACGCCGCTTAGGGTTGCTGAGGAATGGGCGGGCGCGACTGAGAACAGTCTTCTGGACGCCTACCGGGGGCGGGAACGATGTTGCTCCCCTGCGTCGAATTGCTGTCGGGAAGCGAAGTCCGCGCTCGACGGGTTTGCCCAAGATCACTGAAGAAAGGCGTGTGCGTGGGCTCGAACCGCTGGATTGAACGACTGAAGATCCGCTGGATTGAACGGCGCATTCCTTTTGTCACGACTATCAAATCCTTCGAGCCGGCCGGGGTCCGCTTCGAGATCAGCAATCCGGTCGAGATATTCCGGGTGCTCGAGCACGGTGGCGAGACCGAGTACACCGGCGCAATGCTGGCGAACCTCCGCCAGGACGACGTCCTCTACGACATCGGGACCAATGTCGGGATGGTTGCGCTGCACGCGGCGAAGATCTGCCGGACCGTTGCCTTCGAACCCGATCCGTCGTTTCGGCGCCGGTTCGACACCAACCTCGCGTTGAATCCCGACCGGACCGTGATCATCGAACCGGTCGCCGTCAGCGACCACGACGGAACCGTCGATCTCTACACCGACGGCGACCAGGGCAACAGCCCCAGTCTGGTCCACCAGCGCGGCGAGGCAGGCAGCGTGTCGGTAACGGCTCGTTCACTCGACAGCCTCATTACTGAAGGACGCTTGCCCAAGCCCACCGTGATGAAGCTGGACATCGAGGGTGCGGAGATACTCGCATTGCGGGGTGCGACCGATCTGCTGGGCGGTCCTTCGCGCCCGCGTGCGCTCTTCATCGAGGTGCACGACAACCTACTGTCGGGATTCGGATCCTCTCCGGAGGAAGTGCACGGACTGCTCGAGAAGTACGGGTACACCAAAGCCGTGTACCGGGTCCGGCGGGCCGGACAGGAACTCTTGATTCTTGAACAATCCGGCGCCTAGCTGCGGTTTCCTCGGTTCGGACCGGGTGGGCTAAGCTATTTCAGGCCTGGGCTGCCCGGCTGGCAGCCGCCGGTCGAACCGACCCGAAGCCGGGTTCGTGCAACTGCGTGCCTCATGGTGAGGGTCGGCAGGGAAAGGACCGTTGTGCGACCAGCAGATAGGCCCACTCGGTATTCACTGTGCGGGGCTGGATCGCCGGTGGCCGTTCGTGGAGTTTGCCGATGAAACACATTGTCGTAATGAGCGACATGAAGGCGGCCGACATCCGGCCGCCGGCCCTGCTATCGCGTTTTCGCCAAGTCTCGATCGCGGAGTCGGAGATCTTCTTCGACCACTCCCGGCTTATCGATGTCTCCTGTCCCGCGTGCCAGAGTCCGGACAAAACCGGCGCTTTCGCCAAGAACGGTTTCACCTACGCCGAATGCACACAGTGCCGCAGTGTTTTCGTCTCGCCCCGTCCCTCCGAGCAGGATCTGACGAATTACTACGAGAATTCGCAGGCCGGCAAGTATCGCGATTTCCTCTCCCACGAGACCGCCGATGCCCGAAGGCTGCACGTGTTGCGGTCTCGGATGGCATGGGTCGGGCGCATCTTCGACGAGACCGGAAACGGCGCAGCCAAGACTCTCGCCGATATCGGCACGGCTCACCCCTTCGTCCTCGACGAGATACGAAGGCTCGCCCTGTTCGACCACCTCTACAGCGTCAATCCGTCCTTCGACCTTGACGAAGATCCCGATGCCCGCGAGGTGACACCCAAGGACGCTCCACTCGAATCACTCGGCGCCGTAACCGCATTCGAGCAACTGGAACATCAATTCTCACCGCGCGAGTTTCTCGGAACCGTCCACAACATGCTCGTCGAAGGCGGGATCTTCTTCCTCACGACGCGTACGATCAGTGGGTTCGACCTTCAAGTCCTGTGGGATCAGACGCCCTACGTGTTCGTGCCGGAGCATCTAAATCTGCTTTCGATCGAGGGCATCACGGCCTTACTCGAGAGCGCCGGGTTCCGTCTGCTGGAATTGAGCACGCCCGGTCAACTCGATGTCGAACTCGTGCAGCGGGCGACGTCGGAGGATCCCACCATCGAGTTGCCGCGTTTCATCAAGTACTTCCTCGATCAGCGCGGCGCGGAAACCCACGCTGATTTCCAGTCTTTCCTGCAAAAAAACCGGCTCAGTTCGCACGTCCGCATTGCGGCACAGAAGGGTTAGAACCATGCACCAGCTACGAGAGTATTTCGACGCGTCGGCCTCGGGCGCCGAGTACGCGGCCCACTACGCCAAGCGGATGGCCGCCATCCTGCAAGGATTTGACTCCGAAGCCATCGGCAAGACGATCGAGGTACTTCAGACGGCAAGTGCCAACGACAAGACCATCTTCACGTTGGGCAACGGTGGCAGCGCCGCGATCGCCTCGACATTCGTCAACGATCTCGGCCCGAATACCATCGTCGAAGGGCTGCCTCCATTCCGGATGGTGTCCCTGACCGACAACGTCGACTCCGTTACCTCGCTGGCCAACGACTCCGGATATCAGTACATCTTCGAGTACCAGCTCCGGGCCATGATGCGTCCGGGTGACGTCATTGTCGCCATGTCCGTGAGCGGCAACAGCCCCAACATCATTCGCGGTGTCGAGTACGCCAACAGCAATGGCGCGACGTCGATCGGTTGGACCGGATTCGCCGGCGGCCGGTTGGGGGAGATATGCGATGTCCACGTGAATATCCCGACAGCGCTGGACGAATACGGCCCGGCAGAGGACATGTTCTCGATTCTCGGCCACATGTGCGCCACCTACCTCACGATGAAGCGCGGGCGGAATCTGCACCACTAACGTGGGCGGAAATTTGACATGGTTGACACGCTGAAAGTCGGGATCGTCGGTCTCGGTCACATGGGACGGATTCGCGCGCGCGAGATCGCACGCCATCCGAGCCTGGAATTGATTGCCGGATCCGACCCGAATCCCGATGCCGCCGACGACTTCCCAGGCATCCGCTACAGCGCGGATTACCGCGACGTGCTGGACGCGGGCGTGGACGCGGTCTTCGTCTGCACGCCGAACCGGTTCACCCCGGAAGTCACTATTGCCGCCCTCGACGCCGGCAAGCACGTGCTCTGCGAGAAGCCGCCCGGCCGGACGATCGCCGATATCAATGACATCATTGCGGCGGAGAAGCAAAATCCTCAGTGCAAGCTGAAGTTCGGCTTCAATCATCGCTATCACGCCGGTGTTCAGGAGGCCAAGCGCATCATCGGCAGTGGCCGGCTCGGCAACGTGCTCTGGGTGCGCGGTGTCTACGGTAAGAGCGGCGGAAGTGGATTCGAGGAGTCCTGGCGCAACACCAAAGACGTTGGCGGGGGCGGGATCCTGCTGGATCAGGGCATCCACATGTTGGATCTCTTCCGGTTCTTCTGCGGAGACTTCGTCGAAGTCAAGAGCATGGTGACCAACGCCTACTGGAACGTCGAGGTCGAAGACAACGCCTTTGCGTTACTCCGCAACGAGGACGGCCGCGTCGCCATGTTGCATAGTTCCAGCACACAGTGGAAACACCGTTTCAACCTGGAGATCTACCTTTCCGAGGGTTACCTGTCGATCAACGGAATCCTCACTTCGTCGAGAAGCTATGGCGACGAGACGATTACCGTCGCGCGTCGGCAATTCGACGAAGGTTTCGCGATCGGCAAGCCGCGCGAGGAAGTCATCTACTTCGACACAGATCCCTCCTGGGAGCTTGAGGTTCGCGACTTCGCCGAGTGCATCCAGCAGGACATCCCGGTCACCTCCGGTACGTCGCTGGACGCGTTGAAAGCCATGGAAATGGTTTACGCGATCTACAACGCCGATGACTGGTCCAATGCCCCGGGCGCCCACGGTCACCAGCACGTCGCCGCTGAGCATGCCGCCGAAGGGGATTCGCAGTGACCTTTCGCGTCGCCATCGGTCCGTCGTCATTCGGCGACGACGACGACACCCCGCTGAGGATGCTCGCCGAGGCCGGCGTCGAGGTTGTGCCGAATGCCTGGAAACGCCGGCTCACCGAGAGCGAGATCATCGCCCATCTCGAAGGGGTCGACGGGCTTATCGCCGGCTTGGAGCCCTTGAACAAGACCGTGCTGACGTCCGCTCAGCCGATACTGAAAGCGATTGCGCGCGTTGGGATCGGCATGGACAACGTCGATCTCGCAGTGGCCGAGGAACTCGGCATCGCGGTGTCGAATACCCCGGACGAGCCCGCCCGGGCGGTCGCCGAGATGACGCTGACCGCGTTGCTCGCCCTGGGGCGTGAACTCGTCCCGACCAACGCCGCCCTGCACGCTGGGGAGTGGAAGAAATCCATTGGCGTCGGGTTGGCGGGGGCGAAGCTTCTCATCGTCGGCTACGGGAGGATCGGCCGCCGGGTGGCCGACTTGGCGCGGGTCTTCGGAGCCGAGATTCTGGTCGTCGACCCCTATCTCGACGCGGACGACTTCCAGCATGGCGAGAGCCAGGTGTCGTTGCTCGGCGGGCTACGGCAGGCGGACGCGATTTCGCTGCACGCCGGCGGCAGGGAACAGTTGCTCGGCCCTGAGCAGTTCGGCGAGATGAAAGACGGCGTCTTCCTGCTCAATTCGGCACGTGCGCAACTCGTCGACGAGGACGCCCTCGTGGCTGCGTTGGAGAGCGGTAGGGTTCGCGGCGCCTGGTTCGACGTCTTCTGGGAAGAGCCGTACCAGGGACGACTCCTCGGGTTCGATCAGGTTCTGCTGACTCCTCACGTAGCCACGTACACGCGTCAATGCCGGCTTTCCATGGAGACGGCAGCGACACGAAACCTGTTGCGGGACCTGGGAATAGCCGAGTAGCTGCCGGACTCGGGCGAGCGGAGAGACGAAACATAGATGCAGGAATCTTCAGCCCCGGCCGCCGTGGTTCCGGCCCTGGACTTCTCCGGGAAAGTTGTCCTGATCACCGGCGCCACCCGGGGAATCGGCGCGGCCGTCGCGCACGATCTCGAACTCGCCGGAGCGGAATTGATTCTGACCGGAACCAACCCCCAGAGGATCGCTGAGCTTAATCGCGACAGTGCGGAGCATGGCCGCAGGGTGCGTTATCTTCAGGCGGATTTCAGCGAGGAAGCCTCTTGCGAGAATTTCCTGGGCGAGTTGGACCGGATCCCGCGGATCGATGTGTGCATCAACAACGCCGGCATCAACAAAATCGATCCGATCCACGACCTCACCGTTGCGGATTACGAGAGGATCACCGGAGTCAATCTGCGTGCGCCCGTGCTCATCTCCGCCGTGGTGTGCGCGAAGATGCGAACTGCCGGGTACGGGCGCATCGTCAACATCGCGTCAATCTGGAGCACGGCGACGAAGGCCGGTAGGAGTCTCTACAGCATGACCAAGACGGGTCTGGTCGGACTGACCCGCACCATCGCCGTCGACATGGCTCCCTACAACGTTCTTGCCAACGCCGTATCGCCCGGATTCACCCGCACCGAATTGACCGAGTCGACACTGTCGCCGGCCGACGCGGAGGCACTGATGGCCCAGATTCCGATGCGCCGGTTTGCCGAACCGGCGGAGATGTCGAAAGTGATCATGTTCCTCGCCAGTGACCTGAACACCTATCTGACGGGTCAGAACATCGTCGTAGATGGAGGTTTTACCGTTGTCTGACAACTTCGTGATCCACTCGCTGTTTCGTGACTACGAGGTTCGGTTCGAGGATGACTTCAGCGCGCGCCTGGCAGTCTCGCTGCAAGACGGCGACTTCCTGATCGTCGACGCCAACGTTCGCGACCTGTACGGTCCGCGGCTGGCGCCTTTTCTGGAGAAGTGGCACCATGTCGTCGTCGAACCCACCGAGGAGCAGAAGAGCTACTCGCAAATGGGCTGGGTCATTCAGGCCATCATCGAAAGCGGCGTCAAGAAGAATCATCGATTGGTCGCGATCGGTGGCGGGATCGTCCAGGACATAACGGGTTTCATCGCGTCGATCCTGTATCGGGGGGTCGACTGGTTGTTTTACCCGACGACACTGCTGGCCCAGTGCGACAGCTGCATCGGAAGCAAGACGTCGATCAACTTCGGCGCCTACAAGAACCAGCTCGGCGGCTTCTACCCCCCCACCGAAATCGTGATCGATCTGAACTTCATCGACACGCTGCCGGAATCGGCCGTGTTGTCCGGCTTAGGCGAGATGATCCACTACTTCCTGGTCTCGGGGGACGATGACTTCCATCGCCTGAAGTCCGACTATGCCAGCAGCATCACCGACAAGTCGGTGATGCGGGATCTGGTGCTGCGAAGCTTGCAGATCAAACACGCCATGATCGAGAAGGACGAGTTCGACCGGGGCCCGCGCCAAGTCTTCAACTATGGGCACTCCTTCGGCCACGCGATCGAGTCCCTGACCAATTACCGTATCCCGCACGGCATCGCCGTCAGCTTCGGTATGGACATCGCGAATCACCTCTCGCTGCAACTCGGCTACATCAGCGAGGGAGAACGCCAGGATATGCGCGAGTTGCTCGCGTGGAACTTCAGCTCCACCGAACTGTCCGGGATCACGGTCGAGGAGTTCCTCGATGCGCTGAGCAAAGACAAGAAGAACGTCGGATCGGAGTTCAGAGTCATCCTGACCCGTGGCCCCGGCAAGATGTTCAAGACGGGCCTCGAACGCAACGAGACGGTGGCTGCGTGGCTGCAGGACTGGTTCGATGAGCAGGCCGCTTGAGGCGCACGTCGCGCAGCTGTGCCGCCGACGGCTACTGATGGGAGTGGAGAGAGCATCGTGAGCCTCAAGAAGCGTATCGCTGCCCGCGATCTGACGATCGGTTCGTGGCTGTCCTTCGGGTACCCCGGGGTCTGCGAAGTGATGGCCACCGCCGGATTCGATTGGCTGGTCGTCGATATGGAACACACGGCCATCGACGTGTCCCAAGCCCAACAACTGATCCAGATCATCGATCTGGCCGGGTGCGTGCCGCTGGTGCGCGTCGGCGAGAACGACCCGCTCGCCATCAAGAGAGCGATGGACGCCGGGGCACACGGCGTCATCGTCCCGATGGTGAATACCGCTGAGGAAGCCCGCAGGGCCGTGTCGTCAGTGCTGTATCCGCCGGCGGGCACCAGGGGAGTGGGCCTGGGCCGCGCGCACGCCTACGGGCTCGGCTTTGAGAAGTACAAGGCCTGGGCGGAGCAGGAAACCGTTCTTATCGTTCAGATCGAGCACATCGAGGGCGTTGACAATCTCGAAGAGATCCTCGCGGTCGACGGCGTCGACGGCTTCATCGTCGGACCCTATGACCTTTCCGGGTCTTTGGGCCGTCCCGGCGACTTCGCCCATCCCGAGGTTGCCGCTGCGCTGGACCGGGTCCGCCGGATCATGAGTGAGAGCGCAAAGGTGGGCGGCTACCACGTCGTGCACTCCAATCAGCAGGAACTTCGCGACCGGATCGATCAGGGGTATCGCTTCGTCGCTTACGGGGACGACATGGTGTTCCTTGCTGAAAAGGTCAGGGCCGAAGCGGATTTCGTGAGGCAACACACTTCTGGGGCAGCGCATGGAAATCCCTGAGATCAAAGCCCTGATCTTCATGAAGGAGAACTCCGAAAGGGTACCGGGGAAGAATGTGCGCCCGTTGTGCGGAAAGCCGTTGTTCCACTGGATCATGGAAAGCTTGAATCGCAGCCGATACATCCGCGAGGTGATCATCAACACCGACTCCGTGGAGATCGCCGAGGACGCCGAACGCACTTTCGGTGCGACGATCCACATGCGTCCGGAATGGCTCTGCGGTGACATGGTCGGTGCCACACCGCTGATCGAGTACGACCTCGCCAACACCGATGGGGAATTTTTTCTCCAGACGCACAGCACAAATCCGATGCTGACGGAGCGCACCATCGACGGCGCGATCACCGCGTATTTCGCTCAGTCGGTTCACGATTCGTTATTTTCGGTGACGCCCGTGACGACTCGCATGTACTGGCCTGACGGCCGGGGGATCAACCACGACCCTGACCGCCTGATCCGAACACAGGATCTCGAACCGATCTACGAGGAGAACTCGTGCATCTACGTTTTCTCCCGCCAGGGGTTCACCGAGCGCAGTAATCGACTCGGCTGGAACCCGATGATGTTCGAGATGGACCGCTATGAGGCAGTCGACATCGACTACGAGTACGACTTCGCGGTCGCCGAAGCGCTCATGGCGAAAACCATCGAATCAGCCGGATAGCCCCACCGTCACCTCTCAGTTGGCGACGTTGGGCTATTCCTTTGTCGCCTCGTGAGTTTCCACGGCCTTGGTTTCAACGGCCTTCTCACCGTTGACCGTATGCGGTGCGTCATTCTGGGCAACTACGGTTTCGGCTGACGAGGCTGTCGTCGACGCCGGCGCGATGATCGTGCGAGGTGCGATCTCGCTCGGACGATGCACGTCGTCCCCATAGCCGTAGTAGCTGTAGTTGTAGTTGTAGTAGTACGACGAACCACGGGACGGCGTCATCGTGAACACCGCACCGAGCAGGGTCGCCCCGACGCTTTCCAGTGTGCCGACGGCGTGGCCCAGCTGTTCGCGTCGTGTCTCGCCGAATCGGTCCATCATGAGCACGCCGTCACACTTGGTCGCCAGAATGGCGCCGTCGGTGACCGCGAGCAGCGGAGAAGTGTCGACGATCACATAATCGAACTGTTCGCGCAGCTCCTTCAACACCTTCTCGGCGGCTTGGGATCCCAGCAGCTCGCTGGGGTTCGGCGGCGCCGTTCCGGCCGTGAGCACGGTCAGATTGGGGTACTTGGTGGTTTGCAGGACGTCCGAGAGCGACGCCCCGCCGCTGAGTACGGTGCTGAAACCGACCGACCCGACCAGGTCGAGATACTTGTCCAGCGACGGCCGGCGCATGTCCCCGTCGACGAGCACGACGTTGTACTCGGCTTCAGCCAACGCCAGCGCGATGTTGATGGCCGTCACCGACTTTCCCTCGTTCGGCGTCGAGCTGGTGATGACCATCACCCGGGGCGGGTGGTCGACGTGAATGAACTGAAGGTTGGTCCGCAGCTTGCGGAATGCCTCGGCGATCGCCGAGTTGTTGTTCTCGAATGAGATGGCCGGTTGCTTGCGGGTCTCCTTGTCCAGCGGAATGCTGCCGACGAGTCCGACGCCGGTGATCTCCTCGAGCATCTGACGGCCCTTGACGGTGTTGTCCAGCCGGTCGCGCAGCAGGGCGAGACCAACACCGGCGAGCATGCCCAGCGCGATACCGCCGGCGATGTTGCGCCTGGGCTTGGGGATGGCTGGGCGGCTGGGAATGGACGCGCGCTGTTCGACGATCACTCGTGCGTCCGGCGTTCCTCCCGGTCGGGGTGTTTCCAGTTCCCGCACCATGACGACGAACTCATCGGAGAGCGCGTTGGCGATGTCACGCGCACGCACGGGCGATTCATCGAGAACTCCGACGTCGATCAGGACGGTGTCCGGCTTGGCCGTTGCGCTCACCCGGGCCTTGAGAGCCGCCGGGCTCTCGTGCAGGTCCATCTTGTCGATGGTGCGCTGGGCCAGCGTTCCGCCGGTGATCAGCTCGGTGTAGGACAGCACGCGTTCCTGCGAGAACCGGTTGCCCTGGTAGATGTCGGTCACCGACTGGCCCGACGTCGTCGAGACGAACAGGCGGGTAGTGGCCTGATATAGCGGCGTGGTCGTCGCCGTATAGAGAATCGCCGCGAGAACGGTGACCAACATGGTTGCCGCAACCGTCACCCATCGCGAGCGCAGCAGTTTTATAAAGTCCTGAAGATTCAAGGCATTTCCTTCGCCGCTGACTGCTGTCGGTGAATTGTTGGGGTGCCCCCCGGCCCGCGGCTCATTGCGAACACGTCGGCACCGATACTACGGGGGTTACCTCGTCGATCAAAGGCTGGACCGGAACGCGGGCCTCACCGGGGGCCGTCGGTTCGGAGAGCTGGAAGCTCAACTCACCGCTCTGGCCCGGCGGAATCGCGACCTGAACCTCGTAGCTGGGATGCCCGCGTTCAGAGTGGATAACCGCCGAGATCTTCTTGCCGTTGGAAGTCACCGCGGTGAGCCTCGCCCCTTCGGTCGCTAGGACGCGAACAGAGGTCACCATCGTTCCCGGTGGGACTTTGATCGGGATGTTGGGGTTGAGCCCCAACGTTCCTCCGACGTAATCCGGCAGCTTCTGGTCGGAGGCCGTGTTGGTCAGACGGACGGTGATCGTCGAATTCCGCATGTCGCCGTTGCAACCGTCGGCCGCGTACTCGATTTCCCGCTTGAGGTAATAGTCCATTTTGTTGCCGCCGAGATTATTGATGATCACCTCGGCATAGGGCGCCGGATCGTCCGGGATCACGTGTGCCAGCGGTGTCTGCTCGAGGACACTCTGCTCGGCGGGGTTCGCACTCCAGATGGAGATGCGGCGTTCACCGGCTGCTCTACCGAGCGCCTGAAGCAGTTTGCCCGGTGACTTCACCTGTCCGGTGGTCTTCTTGACCACCGCGTTGGCTATGTCCTGCAGGTACTTCTTTCGGGCCACCTGGTCGGTGGGGAACCTGACGTAGGCGGTGGACTCAGTCAATTCGACGACGTTGTCCGCGGTGACCACCTGTCCGTCAGCCAAGGTGACGGAGCCCTCGGCCGCGAGGACGTAGCTGAGGGCCACCGGGTCGATCCCGATGACGCCGTCGACCTTCTGACCGGCTTGACGCTCCCACATCGATTTCCAGATTTGCGCTGCGTAGGGGAAATGGGAGCTCAGATTGCTGTTGCGGAAATCGGTGTACGGGTTGGTGAAGCCATATTGATCGGCGTATTCCTGCCCGAGGTCCACTTTGGCCGAGGCGCCGACCAATTCGGTGTTCGGCGCCAGGGTGTCGACGCTGGGCTTTCCGTTGTCGAAACGCAGGATGCCGAAGCCGCCGAGCAGCCCGCCGGTCCCGCGGGCTTCGGCGTTGGTCTGGAATGCCATCAAATAGGCCCGCGGCCCGTCGGCGCCCATCATGGCCGGCGCCACCTGAGCCGCCAGCGCGGAATCTCGCAACAGTCCTGCCATGCCTGCCGTCTGCTCCTGCAGCTGAGCGCGCGCATTCTGAATCGGCGGGACCAGGCTCGCCGAAGGGATTGCCGCGGCCTGGGCGTTGATCCGGTTGGCGTTCTCCGACAGCGTGCGGAGCTGAGGTTCCTGTTGACGGAGCAGTTGCACGTCGATGCGACCGTTCGAGTAAAGCTTGCCCGGCGACAGGCCGACCCCTGCCTCGGCGGTCGGACGGAGAACATCGCTGGTCAGGTTGGCGACGACGTCGGACATCTGCTGGGCGCTCTTGAACGGGCCGCCCAAGAGGGGAACGCTCGCGGCGAGGCGCCATGCACCGGAGTGGGTCGAGTTCTGTGCTGACCGCGACTGATCGACAGCCTTGTCCGCCCATTCGGTAGCGGCGGCGGTATCGCCCTTGACCAGGGCCTCTTTCAACTGCTGTGCGCTACTGCGAACTTGTTCGAGATGAGATTTCGCGCTGAGGGCCTGGATCGCCAGCCATCCGCCGAAGAGAACGACGACCAGCACGATCGTCAACGCAATCCAGCGAAGCGGGTGGCCGTCCCCAGGATGCTCACCGGACGGGCGACGCCGGAACCGATTGCGCACGGTGTTCACTACTCAGCAGTCCTAAGTTGCTCATGGCATAGCAATGGGGCGGCCGGTCTACGGCCGCCCCATTGCCTGACGGGTCGAACTAAGCGGATTAAGCGCAGCCCCGGCTAGCGGAGACCGTGGTGGATCCGTAGGGGCCGATCGTGGTCGTCAAGCCGCCGACGCAGGCCTCGAAGTTGATGTTCGGGAACAAACCGAAGAACCAGCCGACGAGCGGAATGTTGATCGGTTGAAATTCAAGGATGACGTTCTGAGCCGGCGGGTTCGGGTTGGGCGTACCGAACCACCACAGCTGGTTCTGGAAGATCGGCTGGAACCAGTTGCCGGAAGTCGCCGTTGCATTCGCCGACGCCAGGGCATTGGCCTGCGCGGCATCAACCACAGTGCAGGCGCTGGTGGCGTCGAGGCCCGAGCAGACCACGCCGACCGGCTGGCCGGCGGTATCGCCGAGACCCTGCGCGAAGGACGTCAGCGATGGACGCAGAGGGGCAGTGGTGTCAGCCTGGGCAACCACCGGAGCGAGCGTGGCAGCGGCAGCCAAAGCCAGGGCCGCGGTGCCCAGCTGAAATTTAGCAACTGTGGTGTTCATTTTGGTGATCCCATCCCCTACATGGATACGGTTGTAGCGCTGTGGCTGAGCGTGCCATCACGGCCTGGTGATGTCAACTTTAAAGGCGCACTTCGCCCAACGTTTCGCTTAATCAAATCTTAGCGATGTCACGGCCTGCGCTTAGCGCCAAGATGGCCTTTGCTCAGCGAGGCGAGGCCTACGCGGTGACCGCTCCCGGCTTCAGGTAGGTCACCAGGCTCACATCGAGACTCTCGTCGAGAAAGTAGTACTGGCAGCCGGTGAGGTACTTCATGTACCGGTTGTAGTTCTCCTCGTCAGTGACGGCGATGGCCTCGTCTTTGTTGTGCTCCAGCGCGGCTGCCCACAGGCCCAGCGTTTTGATGTAGTGGTTGCGCAGGGACATGGTTTCGGGCACGACGAAGCCGGCCTTTTCGCCGAGTTCGACCATCATCGTGGTGCTTGGGATCCGGCCACCGGGAAAAATCTCGGTGAACATGAACTTGGCGAAGCGGGCTAACTGGAAGGTCAACTTCTTGCCGCGGGCGGCCATCTCCAGCGGGTGATAACCGACGCTGCTCTGAATCGCCATTCGGCCGTCGTCCGGCAGGATGTCGAAGCAGTTCTTGAAGAAGTCGTCGTAGCGTTCGAAGCCGAAGTGCTCGAACGCCTCGATCGACACGATTCGGTCGACCGGCGAATGGAACTGCTCCCAGCCTTCCAATCGCACGTCGAAGGTCCGATCGCTGTCGACCTTCTCCAGCAACTGGCGGCAGTAGGCCTGCTGGTTCTTCGACAGCGTCAGGCCGATGACGTTGACGTCGTATTTTTCCATGGCGCGCTGGAGCGTCAGACCCCACCCGCAGCCGATTTCGAGGAGGGTCATCCCCGGCTTGAGGTCGAGTTTGTCGAGATTGAGGTCGACGTTGGCAATCTGGGCTTCGGTCAAGGTGACGTCCGGGCCGGTGAAGTAGGCACAGCTGTACTTCCGGGTGGCGTCCTGGAACAGCCCGAAGAAATCGTCGGAAAGGTCGTAGTGGGCCTGGATGTCTTCGAAGTGCGGCCGCAGGTCGTTAGATTCTCTGGTTTCAGGCATGGATGTCTCTTCAGCTTTCCGTGTTGCTGGGTGTTACACCACGGCCCCCGGCGTGCGGTGTTCCCTGATGAGGGCGAAGGCTAGCGTTGTCCCATTTCTTCAGGCGACCCAATGTTAGCCCTGTCGGGCCGCTGGATAACAATTTGACCGCGGCCCTGGTGTGGTTTAGCCGGTCGTCGCGACCTGGCAGAACGTGGCGTCCAGTTCGCTGACGATGGGTTCCCACAGCGGTTCGGGCAGGTCGTGTCCCATCCCGTCGAAGAGGACCAATCTTGCTCCAGGGATCGCGTCGGCGATCGCCCGGCCGCCCGACGGCCGCATCAGCCGGTCGGCGCGACCGTGAATGACCACGGTCGGAGCGGTGATCCGGCCGTCGTAGCGCTTCAAACTGCCGCTGCCCATGATCGCGCCGAAGTGCCGGCCGATGCCTTGGGGATAGAAGCAACGGTCGTAGGTCTCGATCGCGTCGGCGCGCAACTCGTCGTCGGACTTGCGGTAGGCCGGGCTGCCGATGATCTTCGAAACCCGCACCGAATTCGCCACGATGACCTCGCGCGGTGAACTGGGGTGCGGGCCCTTGAGTAACGACAGCAGGGCTTTCGGCGCCGGCGGAGGTAGCAGCGGGGAGTTGTTGGAGGAGAAGACGATGCCCAATCCGGCGGTGCGCTCGGGGTACTGCGCAGCGAAAATCTGAGCGACCATCCCGCCCATGGACGCACCGACGATATGCGCGCGCTCGATACCCAGGTGGTCGAGCACGGCCGCAGCGTCGTCGGCCAGATCCTCCAACCGGTACACCGAGGAGTTGGGCAGGCCGACGAATGAGCGCAACAGCCGGGGGATCAACCCGCCCTTCACGTGCCGCCCGTGCAGCTTGGTGGACAGTCCCACATCCCGGTTGTCGAATCGGATCACCCGGTAGCCGAGGTCGACCAGTTTCCGGCAGAACTCTTCGCGCCACAGCACCAATTGCGCGCCGAGCCCCATGATCAGCAAGACCGGCGGATCGTCGGGCGAGCCCAGATCTTCGTAGTGGATCTCAATCTCGACCGGTTCGGGATCGTTCCAGAGGCTCTGTGCGTACCCGGAGCGCACTGCCATCCGATCAGGCTTCGACATCGGTGCGGTGCTCCCTGCTGACTTCGACCATGAAGTTGGCGAAATAACCGGTCAACTCGGGATCACTCATCATCTGCCACTTCGGGGCCAGCAGTTTCATATAGCGCTCGACGTAGAGGAACTGTTTTCCGATCAGCACCAGTTCGCGCGGAAGCTTCACGTCGTAGGCGTCCGCCAGCGTCGAGAGTTGCCGGCCGATCTCCGAGTACGACATGTCCCCGAGGCTTCTCATGGTGAGCGGGGCGGCGAAGGCTTCGAGGTCTTTGGCGGCCTGTGGTTCGGGTTTCATTTTGCCGACCGCGCCCATCAGCACCAGGATCTTTCCGGCCGACGCATGGTCCTTCTTGACCAGCAGCGCGTACACCAGTTCACGCAGCAACCACCGGGTCCGGGGGTCGACGCGGCCCACGATGCCGAAATCCAGGAAGACGATCCGGCCCTCGTCGTCGACGAGGAGATTGCCGGCGTGCAGGTCGCCATGGAACAGCCCATGGCGCAGGCCGCCCTCGAAGGTGGAGAACAGCAGAGCCTTGACGAGTTCGACCCCGTCGAATCCCTTTCCGCGAATGGCCGGCAGATCGTCGATGCGCACGCCGTGGACCCGCTGCATCGTGAGAACCCGTTCGCTGGTGAACTCCCAGTGCACTCGCGGCACGGTGATGTTCCGCCCCAGCGTTGAGCCCTGCAGGCCGGAAATCCATGCCTCCATCGACTTCGCTTCGACGCGGAAGTCGAGTTCCTCGGCGAGGTTGTCGGCGAAGTCCGCGACGACGTCCTGGGCGGACAACCGCCGGCCCAGCTTGGCCAGTTCCACAACCTGTGCGAATCGCCGGAGGATCTGTAGGTCGGCGGCGACGCGGCGGCGGATGCCCGGTCGCTGGATCTTGACGACGACCTCCTCGCCGCTGCGCAGCGTGGCGAAGTGGACCTGGGCGATCGAGGCCGAGGCGAACGGCTGCTCGTCGAAGCTGGCGAACAGTTCGGACGGGGCCGCGCCGAGCTCCTGGGTGAACAGCCGGTGCACTTCGGCGGTGTCGGCCGGCGGGACCGCGTCGAGCAGGCCGCGGAATTCGCGGGACAGCTGTTCGCCGAAGGCGCCCGGGCTGGACGCGATGATCTGACCGAATTTGACGTAGGTGGGGCCGAGATCGGCGAAGGTCTTCGGGATCTCCCTGATGACCTTGTCCGGGATGGTGCCCTTGGTGGGCAGTTTCGTCAGCACACGCAAGCCGGTGCGGGTGAGCTGCCAGCCGGTGACCCCGATCCGGGCGGCCTCAACGGGGAGCGGGACCCGATCAAGCTTGGCGACGTCGCGGTGGTGGTCGCGGGCTTGCGATTTATCTCCGGGGGTCGAACTCATTCTTCCCAGTCTGCCAAATCGGCCCCACCAGCCCCTAATTTCGCGAGGTAGAAGCGTCGCCTGCGGGTAGATTTGCCGGGGTGCAGCTGATCTCGGCGGAGTCGACCGATCTGTTCGTCGGTGACGCCGACACCCCCCTGCAGATTGTTCGGATCCGGTTTTCGGGTGAGCCGGTCGGCGTCCGGATCGACGGCGACGGACTGCAGGTAGCGGGGGAGCCTGTCATCGCGGACGGGGCGATTGAGGTTCCTGTGCGCGTGGAGCGCGGCGTGCCGGGGGAGCGCCGGCCTGCACGCGCGGTGGCCGCCGGTGCCGAACTGGGCTTCGAGTTCGAGGTGGCCGAGCCGGGTTGGACGATGTACATGATCAGCCACTTCCACTACGACCCCGTGTGGTGGAACACCCAGGGCGCCTACACCAGCATCTGGACCGAGGACCCGCCCGGACGATGCAAGCAGAACAACGCCTTCGCCCTGGTGGCCACCCACCTGGAGATGGCGCGCCGCGATCCGGTTTACAAATTCGTGCTGGCCGAAGTGGATTACCTCAAGCCGTACTTCGACGCGCACCCCGAAGACCGATCCGATCTGTTGCGGTTCATCGCCGAGGGCCGGGTGGAGGTGATGGGCGGCACTTACAACGAACCCAACACCAACCTCACCGGGCCGGAGACCTCGATCCGGAACTTCGTGCACGGCATCGGCTTTCAGCGTGACGTCCTCGGCGCGAACCCGGCAACCGCCTGGCAGCTCGACGTTTTCGGCCACGACCCGCAGTTCCCCGGGATGGCGGCCGATGCCGGGTTGACGTCGAGCAGCTGGGCGCGCGGTCCGTATCACCAGTGGGGTCCGATGGAACGCCAAAAAGACGGACGGAGCGGCGATCCCCGAAGAATGCAGTTCCGCAGCGAGTTCGAGTGGATCGCGCCCTCGGGGGTCGGCCTGCTGACCCACTACATGCCGGCGCACTACGCCGCCGGGTGGTGGATGGATTCGTCCACGTCGCTGGCCGAGGCCGAGGAGGCGACCTACGAACTGTTCCGGTCGCTGAAGTCGGTGGCGCTGACCCGCAATGTGCTGCTGCCCGTCGGCACTGACTACACCCCGCCCAACGCCTGGGTGACCGACATCCACCGGGACTGGAATGCCCGATATCTGTGGCCGCGTTTCGTCTGTGCGGTGCCCAGCGACTTCTTTGCCGCCGTCCGCGCCGAACTGCGCGAACGCGGCATCGCGCCCTCTCCGCAGACCCGGGACATGAACCCGATCTACACCGGCAAGGACGTCTCCTACATCGACACCAAGCAGGCCAACCGTGCTGCCGAGGATGCCGTGCTCGGCGCCGAACGGTTCGCCACGTTCGCGGCCCTGCTCGGCGGCGCACGCTACCCGGAGGCCGCGCTGGCTAAGGCGTGGGTGCAACTGGCCTGGGGCGCCCACCACGACGCGATCACCGGTAGTGAATCCGATCAGGTGTACCTCGACCTGCTCACCGGATGGCGCGACGCCTGGGAGCTGGGCCGGGCCGCACGGGACAACGCCCTGGCGGTGCTGTCCGGCGCAGTGCGCGCTGACGTTGCCTCGGTCGTGGTGTGGAACCCGTTGGCGCACAAGCGAACCGACATCGTCACCGTCCGGCTCGGTGAACCGGTCGGCGGGCGGGTTTCGGTGCTCGACGCCAACGGGGCCGTGCTGCCGGCGCTCGTGGACGACGACGGTCACTCGGTGAGTTGGCGCGCGGACGCGGTGGACTCGCTGGGTTGGCGGACCTACCGGGTGGTCGCGGGCGACCGTGCTTCCGGCTGGCAGGAGACTGGCGGTGACCAGATCGGTAACGAGTACCACCGGCTGCGGGTTGACCCGGCGCGCGGCGGCGGCGTCGTCTCCCTGGTGGAGCTGCGCACCGGGCGCGAGTTGATCCGCCCCGGCGGCGTCGGCAATGAACTCGCCGTCTACGAGGAGTATCCGGCCCACCCGGAGGCCGGCGAGGGTCCGTGGCACCTGCTGCCCCGCGGACCGCTGCGGAGTTCGGCGGCGGGAGCGGCGGTGGTCCGGGCCTACCGCAGCCCCGTTGGCGAGCGGTTGGTCGTGACGGGAACCGTCGGCGCCGGCGAGACCCAGGTCCTGCGCTACACCCAGACCCTGACGCTGTGGCACGGCATCGACCGGGTCGACATCAGCACCACCATCGACGACTTCGCCGGAGCCGACCTGCTGGTGCGGCTGCGCTGGCCGTGCCCCGTGCCCGGCGCGCTGCCGGCCAGCGAGGTCGGGGACGCCGTGGTGGGCCGCGGCTTCGGGTTGATGCACGATCACAGCTCGGGCGAGGACAGCGCGGTGGACTCCGCGAAACACCCTTGGACACTGGACAATCCGGCCCACGGGTGGTTCGGGCTCTCGTCGTGCGCGCGGATCCGGGTGGGCGAGGACATCCGGGCGGTGGCGGTCGCCGAGGTGATCATGCCGGACGGGGACGGCGCCGCGCCGGCCCGGGATCTGATGGTCGCACTGGTGCGCGCCGGTGTGACCGCCACCTGCAGCACAGCCCGGCAGCCCCGATACGGCCATCTCGAGGTCGACTCGAATCTGCCCGACGCCCGCATCGCGCTGGGCGGACCGGATGACAACGCGTTCACTGCTGCGGTGCTGGCCGCCGCGGACCCCGCCTATGCCGCCGAGTTGAAGCGCCAACTGGCCGACGGCGGGGCCCGAGTATTCGTTCCCGCGGCGACGTCACTGGACGCCGTGTGGGTGCCCGACGCCGACCTGCGCGGCGTGCTGGATCTTCCCGTGTTGATCGTCGCCGGCGACGGCGCGGTGGCGGCGGTCGTGTCCGACCTCGACGATGCCGAGATCACCGTCGCCCAGGATGTTCCGGCCGACTGCGGGCCCTTCCAATCGCGCACCGTCGCGCTGATCAACCGCGGGGTTCCCGGATTCGCCGTCGAGCGCGACGGCACTCTGCACGCCTCGCTGATGCGGTCGTGCACCGGCTGGCCGTCCGGGGTGTGGATCGACCCACCCAAGCGGACGGCGCCGGACGGATCGAACTTCCAGTTACAGCACTGGAGTCACACCTTCGACTTCTCCCTCGTCTCGGGTGCGGGTGACTGGCGCGATGTCGGAATCAGCTCGCGTAGCGCGGAATTCAATCACCCCATGACATGTGTGGGGGTGGGCGCGGGTAGCGGGGGACTGGCGGCGGACGGGTCGCTGTTCAGCGTCCAGACCGACGGCGCCGTGCAGCTGGCGGCACTCAAGCCGCGCGGCAACCCCACGGCCACCGGCAGCGCACGGTCCGTCGATCCCGCCGAGGTGACTGTTCGTCTCGTCGAAACCTCCGGTCGTCCGGCGCGCATCAGTCTGCACACGCCGCTGGGGGCGATCAGCGGTGTGATTCGCGTCGACCTTCTCGAAGGCGAATCGCGCGCCGGCCGGCTCTCCGACGCTCTCCACGGTTACGAGATCACCACGCTTGCAACGCATCTCGATGTTCAGCCCGTGATCGACGCTGCCGGCCAGGTGCTCGCACCGGACGCCGAAGCCGCCCAACCGCTGTATTCCCGATACTGGCTGCACAACCGAGGCCCGGCCCCGCTGGGGGGTCTTCCGGTCGTCGCCCACCTCCATCCTGAGTCGGTGGCCGCCCGGCCCGGCGAGACGGTTCGACTGCGACTGTCCGTCGCCAGCGACTGCCGGGACGCCAGCGTCGCGGCGGCGGTGCGCATGCACTGCCCGCCAGGGTGGTCTGCAGCTGAGGCCGATTCGGCCGTCCGGACGCTGGCCGCGCGGGAAAACGGCGCCATCCGAGTCGAACTCGATCACCGCGGATATTCCGATGCCGAGGTCGTGGTGCGGGTGCCCGACGACGCGGCACCAGGCCACTATCCGGTGCGCACCGAACTCGCCGTCGCCGGTGACGTGCCGCCCGCTTGGCGGCAGCGGGTCGAGGACGTGTGCGTCGTCACCGTCGGTGAGGTACCGGACCCCGACGATCTGGTGAGCCTGGTCGGCGAACCGCAGGACGTCGTCGTCGAACGAGGACAACGTGCCCGACTGGCGGTCACGGTGGGCTCTGCCGCCCACGGCGATCTCAACCTGGAGGCCCATCTGATCAGCCCGTGGGGGACCTGGGAATGGACGGGGCCCCCGGCCGTCGGCGCGGTCCTGCCGGCTCGCTCGACCGTCGACGTGGGCTTCGACGTCGCGCCGCCGCCGTGGGCGCCGCCCGGGCGGTGGTGGGCGCTGATCCGCGTCGGCTGCGCGGGCCGGTTGCTGTACACGCCGGCCGTTGCGGTGACGGTGCGATGACCGTCGCGGCGAGGGTGGCCGGAGAACCGGTGGCGGTCAGTGAGGTCGACGCCCGCGAATCGATCCTTCGGGCCAGCCCGCAGACCGGTGCGCTGCCGAAACCCGGTACCAGTGAGGGACGGCAATTGCGCCGCTGGCTGACCCAGTTGCTGGTCACCGAACGGGTCGTCGCGAGTGAGGCCGCTGCGTTGGGCGTCGCTGTCACGGCGGACACGCCGGGAATCAACGAAATTCTGCCCGACCTCCCCGCCCGTCTGGAGATCGGCAGCATCGCCGCGAGCGTCCTGGCCGATCCGTTGGCCCGGGCGCTGTATGCACACGTCACCGCCGAGGTCGACATCGACGACGCCGCCGTGGCGGATTACCACCGTCGCAACCCGAATCGCTTCGCGACCCGGAGCGATTCAGCGATGAACGTCGCCGATGCCGCCCCGCGAGTCGCGCTGATGCTCCGGGGGGCCGCGCGTCGCCGGGCATTCCGGATCTGGCTCGGACAACGCCGCGCCGCGCTGGTGTGGCTGGCGCCAGGCTTCGAGCATCCGGGCGATCCCCGGCAGCCCGACAACATCCACCGGCACTGAATCCATCGGCACTGATATGAGAAGAGAATGACCACCCTCGTCCTCGACATAGGCGGCACCAAGATCGCTGCCGGACTCGTCGACGCCGAAGGTCAACTGCTGCACCAGAATCGGCAGCCGACCCCGCACAGCAGCGACCCGGACGAGGTGTGGGCAGCCGCCGAACTCACCATCGCCGACGCGCTCGCCGCCGCCGGCGGGCCGGTCGACGGTGTCGGCATCTCCTCAGCCGGGCCCATTCACCTGCCGGACGGCACCATCAGTCCGGTCAACATCCCGGCCTGGCGCGGTTTTAACGTCCGCGAGCGGGTTGCCGCGGCCGTACCCGGCGTGCCGGTGCGGTTGGCCGGTGACGGGCTGTGCATGGCACTCGGTGAGCACTGGCGCGGTGCCGGCCGGGGTGCGACGTTCATGCTCGGCATGGTGGTGTCCACCGGGATCGGCGGCGGCCTCGTTCTCGACGGCCTTCCCTACGGCGGCCGCACCGGTAACGCCGGGCACGTCGGGCACATGGTGGTCGACGTGGCCGGCCCGCCGTGTCATTGCGGGGCCCGCGGTTGCGTTGAGGCGATCGCCAGCGGACCGCAACTGGCGGCCTGGGCCCGTGATCAGGGCTGGACCGGACCGATGAACAACGACGCGCGGGAACTGGCCGGCTCCGCCGCCGCCGGCAACGCGATCGCGGTGGCGGCTTTCGGCCGCGGGGCCCGTGCGATCGCGGCCATGATCGCCTCCGTGGGTGCGGTGTGTGACCTCGACCTGGTGGTGGTCGGCGGCGGTGTGGCCAACGCGGGCCCGGTGCTGTTCGATCCGCTGCGCGCGGCGTTACGTGATTACGCCGCACTGGACTTCATTGCCGGTCTAACGGTCCTTCCCGCTGAACTCGGCGGGGATGCCGGATTGCTGGGTGCCGCCGCGCTGGTGCGCGGGCAGTCGGGGTAGCACGCCCGTTTTGGCTGACGGGACCAAGCCGCGATACCCTGTGCGGGTTCCACCGAAGACCGTCGGTCACCGTGTGAATCGGTTGAAGGCCCGGGTGTTTCTCGAAACACCCGGCGGCCCACGCAGGAGGACGAGGTTAGAGCGCTGCTGTCGTTGAGACTCCACGCGTTTTCACGCCCCGGCCATCTGCGTCGGGGCGTTCGTCTTTCTCCGGCGCATACCTGCAGCCCCGGCCTTCGGCGGTACATCCCACACCACCGAGGAGGCAATGCATGGCCAAAGCTGAAAAGGCCACCGCGGTCGCCGAGATCACCGAGCAGTTCAAGTCCTCGACGGCCACCGTGGTCACCGAGTACCGCGGTCTTTCCGTGGCCAACTTGTCCGAACTGCGCCGCTCGCTGAGCGGTACCGCCACCTACACCGTCGCCAAGAACACGCTGGTAAAGCGGGCTGCGGCGGAGGCTGGCATCGAAGGTCTCGACGAGTTGTTCGCCGGACCCACCGCGATCGCGTTCGTCACCGGCGAGGCCGTCGACGCGGCCAAGGCGATCAAGAAGTTCGCCAAGGACCACAAGGCGCTCGTCATCAAGGGCGGCTACATGGACGGTCACACGCTGACCGTCGATGAGGTCAACCGAATCGCCGACTTGGAGTCGCGCGAGGTGCTGCTGGCCAAGTTGGCCGGCGCGATGAAGGGCAACCTGGCCAAGGCGGCCGGGCTGTTCAACGCTCCTGCTTCGCAGATGGCCCGCCTGGCCGCTGCGCTGCAGGAAAAGAAGGCCGGCGAAGAAGCCGCTTAGGCAATCACCGCAATCGTTCGAAAAACCCTGAAAGGACCCACAAACATGGCAAAGCTGTCTACCGACGAACTGCTCGACGCGTTCAAGGAAATGACCCTGCTCGAACTCTCTGAGTTCGTGAAGAAGTTCGAAGAGGTCTTCGAGGTCACCGCGGCCGCCCCGGTCGCCATGGCCGCCGTCGCGGGTGCTGCCGCCGCCGAGGAGGTCGAGGAGCAGTCCGAGTTCGACGTGGTCCTCGAGAGCGCCGGCGAGAAGAAGATCGGCGTCATCAAGGTCGTCCGCGAGATCGTGTCGGGCCTGGGCCTCAAGGAGGCCAAGGACCTCGTCGACAGCGCTCCCAAGGCGCTGCTGGAGAAGGTCGCCAAGGAGGCCGCCGAGGACGCCAAGGCGAAGCTCGAGGCCGCCGGCGCGACGGTCTCCGTCAAGTAACCGCCGAATCGCTCGTTACCCAGCGCATCCCCCGCCAACCCCCGGGTTGGCGGGGGATGTGTTTTTGTGTCGGGCCGCGCGGATCCGACGTTGGACGCAAACGTGAGCCCGCCCTAATCGGGTGCGCTACAGTGACTCAAACCACAGGGCGATTCCGGTGGACAAATCGTGTGGGCGGAAGGATTCGAGTGGGCACCGCTATCCAGGTAGAGAACCTGACCAAGTCGTTCGGCTCCCAGAAAATCTGGGAAGACGTGACCATGACGATCCCGGCCGGTGAGGTCAGCGTCATCCTGGGCCCGTCGGGCACTGGCAAGTCGGTGTTCCTGAAGTCCCTCATCGGACTGCTGCGGCCCGAGCGCGGCAAGATCCTGATCGACGGCACCGACATCATTCAGTGCTCGGCCAAGGAGCTCTACGAGATCCGCACCCTGTTCGGCGTGATGTTCCAGGACGGCGCGCTGTTCGGCTCGATGAACGTCTACGACAACACCGCCTTCCCGCTTCGTGAGCACACGAAGAAGAAGGAAAGCGAAATCCGCAACATCGTCATGGAAAAGCTCGAGATGGTGGGCTTGCTGGGCGCGGAGAACAAGTTCCCCGGTGAGATCTCCGGCGGTATGAAGAAACGTGCCGGGCTGGCGCGTTCGCTGGTGCTCGATCCTCAGATCATCCTCGTCGACGAGCCGGACTCCGGTCTGGATCCGGTGCGTACCGCCTACCTGAGCCAGCTGCTCATCGACATCAACGCGATGATCGACGCGACCATTCTGATCGTGACGCACAACATCAACATCGTCCGTACCGTGCCCGACAACATCGGCATGCTGTACCGCAAGCACCTGGTGATGTTCGGTCCGCGTGAGGTTCTGCTGACCAGCGAGGAGCCGGCCGTCAAGCAGTTCCTGAACGGCCGTCGTATCGGCCCCATCGGCATGTCCGAAGAGAAGGACGAGGCCACCGTCGCCGCAGAAGCGGCGGCCATGGAGGCCGGCCAGGGTGACGGCGGCTTGGAGGAGATCGAGGGCGTGCCCCCGCAGCTCATCATCACGCCGGGCATGCCCGAGCGTAAGGGCGTCGGCCGGCGCCAAGCGCGGGTGCGCGAGATTCTGCACACCCTCCCGCCTGCTGCGCAGGAAGTCATCCTCGAGGATCTCGAGCGGACCAGTGCGCAGGTTCAGGTGCCGGCCTACGGCGCGCCGGATTACGGCGACTAAGACTCACGCGACACAGCCGCGCTGACCAATTAATGACGCGGCTGACCGCGGTGGTCGATTTGACGGCCGTCACGTCGGTGTCGCTGTAGCGTTTGCCAGATCGTCACACAGGAGGCAAAACGCTATGGCTGATCGTCGGAATCTGCTCGGTACCAGTGCTGTTCTGGTGGGGCTGGGATCCGCCCTTATCTCGGGGGCTGGAGTCGCTGCCGCGGATTCCGGTGATACTGGTGGCGCGGGCCAGGCTGATCGTGGAGCCGGTTCCTCGGCGCCGAACGACGCTTCTTCTTCGTCTACTTCTTCCCCTTCTTCTTCTTCCGCGGTGGGACATCGGGGCCCCCGGGCTCCGATCGCCGATGCTGGCGGTGAGTCCGGGGCTGCTGCGTCGTCAGTGCGCGGGGGACGTTCGGCCGCGCCGGCGCTTGACGTCGTTGTGCCCGTGGAGACGGTGAAGAATTCCGCGCCGGTCGTGACGGCCCCGGTCGAGGCCGCAGCACCGGCAGAAGCCCCGGCCCCGGCCGCGGCGGCCGCGGTCCCGGCGGCGGTCGTCGTTACGGTCAATGATCCGGCCACAGATGCGGCGGCGGCAGGCGAGGTGGCTGCGACTGCGGTGCCGGTGGATCTGGTCGTGGTCGTGCTGCCCCACCGCGGGCCCGTACAGATAGCCGCACCGGCGCCCGCAGCGGCCGCTGCAGCACCCGCGGCGGTGGCCGCGCCCGCGCCCTCCGCGGCGTCGGTCGCCGAAGTGCTGGCCGGGTTGGGGTTGCTCGGTTCGGGCGGTGCCGTCGCGGGGACGCCGGCGTTGACGTCGTGGACGGGTCAGCTGGCTGATCCGGGTCCGGCGTCGGTGGTGGGGACGTCGTTGGCCGCGGCTGCCCCGCCCGATCCGAAGCTGCCGGGTTTGCCGACCAACGGGGTGTCCGGTGTGCAGATCGGTCATTCGCGGTTGACGATGCCCGGGGAGATCATCGGCGACACGGTGGCCACCGACTGGTATTTCCCGACCCAGGTCGACGGGTCGGTGAAGGCACAGGGGGTGATCTGGTTGCAGCACGGGTTCG
>CAIRCP010000046.1 GCA_903877095.1 uncultured Actinomycetes bacterium
CAAGGCGTCGATCTCGCCGCGGATCTTCTCGATAGGTGATACTCGTGTTGGCACGGGCGTAGTCCTTCCTTCGTTGAGTTGGTAGCTCTAGAAGGAACCTACGTCCGTCCTCATTTACACCGCCGCTGGGACACAACCTTCGCCTGCACGGGCCGCACGACGGTGACGCCGTCGATGGACCGCACGCGCGTCTCGAGCTCGCGGGCCATGGCGTTGGCGTGCCGGGCATTGCGCAGCCACAGGTCATCGGACAGCAGGGCCAGCAGCTGCGCGCTGACGAACCGCATCTTGCTGGCCAGCTGCATGGACGACTTGCGCAGGAAGTCGACGCCCGGGGCCGCCTCGGGATTGAGCACGATGACGGCCTCGCTAACCATGGCGCCGTTCTTCGTCCCTCCGAACGACACGACGTCGACGCCGACGTTGGTGGTGAACTCGCGGAAGCCGACGCCCAGCGACGCGGCAGCGTTGGAGATGCGCGCACCGTCGAGGTGAACGCTCATGCCCAGCGAGTGGGCGTGGTCGACAACCGCCTTCAGCTCGTCGACGGCGTAGAGGGTCCCCAGCTCCGTGGACTGTGTAATCGTGACGACGCCCGGCTGCGCGCGGTGCACGTCGCCGAAGCCCCAGGCCTGCGTGTCGATGAGTTCGGGTGTGAGCTTGCCGTCGGGCGTCGGGATGGTCCACAGCTTGAGCCCCGCGCCGTGCTCGGGCGCGCCGCCCTCGTCGACGTTGACATGGGCCGAGGTCGCGCAGACCACCGCCTCCCAGCGGGTGGTCATGGCCTGCAGCGCGACGACGTTGGCGCCGGTGCCGTTGAAGACGGGGAAGACCGCGGCCTCGGGACCGAAGTGTGCCCGTACGGCATCGCCCAGGGCGGCGGTGACGTCGTCGTCGCCGTAGGCGACCTGATGGCCCGCGTTGGCCTCGACGATCGCGGCCAGCACCTCCGGGTGGATGCCTGCGTAGTTGTCGCTTGCGAAGCCGCGCCAGGCCGTCGTCATGCGGCCGAGTATCCCGCAGTCAGGTCCAGGCGGCGCAACCGAGATCGCGGGACTTCTCTCCGCGCTTGGTCTGATCCAATCCCGCCATCAAGCGGGCGCAGCTGACGTGGAAGGCGGCGGTGTAACCGTGCGGCGGCGGCGGCTCGCAGCCGGGGGTCTGGTGTGTGGGTTGCGATGTAATTCATGATCGTGGAGCTGAATACCGTTGATAGCACGGCGGTTCCGACTGCTCCGCCGCCTTGTTGGCTGGTTTTGACCATGGCGGAGGCGACTCCGGCGTTGCGTTCGTCGACGGCGGCGCTGGCGACGCTGATGGCGGGGGCGAAGGTCAGGCCGAGCCCGAAGCCGAGGGCGAACAGCGGGGCGGCGACGTCGTGGGCGTAGGTCGATTGGATGGTCAGTTTCCCGAGCCACCACATGCCCGCGGCGGCGAGAGCATCCCTACCGGGATGATGGGTCGTGGTCCCAGCTCGCTACTCGAGTCTGAAGCTGCTTACCGCGCCTACAGTCGCGGTATGAGACTGCGCTGGCGCCGCAACAAGAAGCCGAAGCCCGACGGCTACTGCGTCTTATGCGGCCGTCATATGCAGACCGGCGTGATGGGGGAAATCACGCCGCTACGCCGGGGAGTAGTACCTCAGGAAGAGGAATTGTGCGGAGACTGCGGCCCACGCGGCTTCCTGCCAAGGCGCAACGCAGAATGGGAACGTCTCGACGAACCTGAAGGCGGCTAACGGCTCAGGCGGAGCACTGTACAGGGGTTTCCCGAGACATACTCCGTAGGGTGGAACATGCCCGGGTGGTACGGGACGCGTTGGGGCATTACACCTTTGAGAAGCCTGGACGGAAGGCAGCGCGCTGTCCACCCTTGAGGCCAATTAGTGCCGCAAGACGAGATGTAGGAGTACACAGAGTAGTTCCGCTAGTCCACCTGTGCTCCATCATCTTCAAACACCAAAAAAATCATCACCACTACCACCACCAAAAAAATCTGCTACTGCCGCGCCATGTTCGTAAACCGCGACAAATGCAGCTGATGCGCGACGGTCACAGTGCGCGTCGGGCCGTTACGGTGTTTGGCCACAATGAGATCCGCCTCGCCGCCACGCGGATCGTCACGCTCGAAGGCGTCGGGCCGGTGCAGCAGGATCACCATGTCGGCGTCCTGCTCGATGGCGCCGGACTCGCGAAGGTCAGACAGCATCGGCTTCTTGTCGGTGCGCTGCTCAGGACCGCGGTTCAGCTGGCTCATCGCCACCACCGGAACCTCGATCTCCTTGGCCAGAAGCTTGAGCTGCCTTGAGAATTCAGAGACTTCCTGCTGCCGCGATTCGACCTTCTTGCCCGATGTCATGAGTTGCAGATAGTCGATGACCACCAGGCGCAGGCCCGATTTCTGTTTGAGCCGGCGGGCTTTCGCGCGGATCTCCATCATGGTCAGGTTCGGTGAGTCGTCGATGTACAGCGGCGCTTCGCTGATTTCGCTCATCCGGCGCGCCAGGCGTGTCCAGTCGTCGTCGCTCATCCGGCCCGAACGCATATCGGCCAGTTTGATTTTCGCCTCCGCCGACAGCAGCCGCATGACGATCTCGGACTTGCTCATTTCCAGCGAGAAAACGACGCTGGGCAGCCGGTTCTTGATCGAGCAGGAGCGCAAAAAATCTAATCCGAGAGTCGATTTCCCCATACCCGGCCGCGCCGCAATCACGATCATCTGCCCCGGATGCAGCCCGTTGGTCAGCTCGTCGAGTTCGGTGAAACCGGTGGGCACCCCGCGCGAGATCCCGCCCGCCGACGCGATGGCGTCGATCTCGTCCATGGTCGGCTGCAGCAGCGCCTCCAGCGCCACGAAATCCTCGGCGGTCCGCCGCTCGGTGACGTCGTAAATCTCGGCCTGCGCGCGGTCGACCACCTCGTTGACGTCGGCGCCCTCAGCGCCGGCGTAGCCGTACTGCACCACCCGGGTACCGGCCTCCACCAGCCGCCGCAGCAGTGCCTTCTCGGCGACGATGCCCGCGTAGTACCCGGCATTGGCGGCCGTCGGCACCGTCGAGATCAGGGTGTGCAGATACGGCGCCCCGCCGATCCGGCGCAGCAGGCCCCGGCGGTCCAGCTCGGCAGCAACGGTGACGGCGTCAGCCGGCTCGCCGCGGCCGTACAGGTCGAGGACCGCGTCGTAGACGTTCTGATGAGCCGGGCGGTAGAAGTCACCGGGGCGCAACCGTTCCAGCACGTCGGCGATGGCGTCCTTGCTCAGCAGCATGCCCCCGAGCACCGACTGCTCGGCGACGAGATCCTGGGGCGGCTGGCGGCCGAAATCCTCCGCAGGCGGCGGGGAATCCGCGTGCGATCCGAGATCGTCAACGACTGCCATCGGGACGCCCCCACTTCCTCGCTCATCGCCATAGTCGAACGGACGTTCGGCTTCCGTCGTCACGGTAGGTCGCCGTTCCGACAAATTCCGGAATCGGCGCGCACCGGACCATTCCCCGGTCGCTGCGCTCCTGCCCTCCGGACGATGGCTCGCGATGAAACGCTAGACGTTGCTGGAACAGCCACCAACCGGGGCTGTTCACCAACCTGTTAGCCGCCTGTGGATACCTGCGTCCAACGGTGTTGGCGGGTTGTGGACAACCTGTGGATCGCTGGGAATCTTTGCCGCGTTTTTCCACGTAAACCGCAGAGTAATGGCCCTGTGGGGTTGTGGATAGGAAGTGCTTCGGCGTGTCGGTCCAGGTTGCCCCCTCGGGCGTGTTGCATGACTCTTGCGCATGCAATGGGTTAACGACCGGTGACGTTAGCTGAGATCACACGGTCCCCGCGTGTTCGCCGGACACAAAAAACCCCTGGCGCGACCTCACGGCGCGACCAGGGGTTTTTCGACGATTGCGCGGTTTAACCCTGCGCGGCGACCTCGAGGGTGACGTCGATGTCCACCTCGGGGTGCAGATGCACCGCGACGGTGTGCGTGCCGGTCGCCTTGATGTGCGCCTTGGGCAGGTGGACCGAGCGCTTGTCGACGCTCGGGCCGCCGGCCTTCTTGATCGCCACGACCACGTCATTGGCGGTCACCGAGCCGAACAGCTTGCCCGAGTCGTGCGTCTTGACGGCCAGCGCGACCGGCCCGAGCGCGGTGATGGCCGCCTTGATCTCCTCGGCGTGCTCGCGACCGCGCACGGTCTTGACGTCACGGGCGCGGCGGATCTCGTCGGCCTGTTTCTGCGCACCCCGGCTGGCCACGATGGCCAGGCCGCGCGGCAGCAGGAAGTTGCGGCCGTATCCGTCTTTGACCTCGACGGTGTCGCCAGCAACGCCCAGGTGGTCGACCTCAGCGGTGAGTATCAGCTTCATGATGTGTGCTCCGTTCCAATTCCGGTCTAGCGCGTTGCCGAGGTGAACGGCAGCAAGGCGACCTCGCGGGCGTTCTTGACGGCGATGGCGATATCGCGCTGATGCTGGACGCAGTTGCCGGTCACCCGGCGCGCACGGATTTTGCCGCGCTCACTGATGTAAGTGCGCAGCAGTCCGGTGTCCTTGTAGTCGATCGGCTGCCCCTTCTTGGAGCAGAACACGCACTTGCGGGTCTTGATCGGCTTGTCCGGTGCGGGACGACGCTTGGTCGCTCTGGCCTTCATTGTCAATCTCTTTCGTTCTCAAAGGTTGTGCGCGGCGGGCGCGCTGGGTTTATCAGAAGGGGGGTTCGTCGTCACTGCCGCCGAAGGAACCCGACGCCGGCGCACTGCCCCACGGATCCTCGGGAGCCTGGGCCGCAGCGGGACGTGAGCTGCCACCACCGCCACCGCCGCCGCCGCCGAAACCACCGCCGCCGCCGCCCCCGCGTCCGGCCTTGTTGACCTTCGCGGTGGCGTAACGAAGCGACGGGCCGATTTCCTCGACCTCGACTTCCATGACGGTGCGCTTCTCGCCCTCTTTGGTCTCGAACGAGCGCTGCTTGAGGCGCCCGCTCACGATGACCCGGGCGCCGCGCGTCAGGCTCTCGGCCACGTTCTCCGCAGCCTCCCGCCAGATGCTGCAGCGCAGGAACAGCGCTTCGCCGTCCTTCCACTCATTGCTCTGACGGTCGAAGATGCGCGGAGTCGACGCCACCGTGAAATTGGCCACGGCGGCGCCGGACGGGGTGAACCGTAGTTCGGGGTCGGCGGTCAGATTTCCGACGACGGTGATGGTCGTGTCACCGGCCACAAGTTCCTCCTGAAATTGGCGGGGGGTATCCGCGAGCGTACGTAGGAGCTACGACGTCGCGTCTACGTTCTCCACCGGGTGAGTGACTCAGTGCTTGTCCCGGCGCATCACTTTGGTGCGCAGGACCGACTCGTTCAGATTGAGCTGACGATCCAGCTCGGACACCGTGGCCGGGGCGGCCTTGAGATCCACAACGGCGTAGATGCCCTCGGCGTGCTTGGCGATTTCGTAGGCCAACCTGCGTCGGCCCCAGATATCGACTTTCTCGACCGTTCCACCGTCACCGCGGATCACGTTCAAGAACGTGTCCAAGGACGGGGCTACGGTGCGTTCGTCAAGCGTGGGGTCAAGGATGACCATGACTTCATATGGACGCATGGGAACCTCATCACCTCCTATGGTCGTCTGCGGCCGCGGCGGATTCCGCGGCAGGAGGGTCGCCTGCGTCGGCAACCTCGCAAGGCTACAGCAACACGTTCTGATCAGCGAAATCAGCTGCGCTGGCTGCCGTACTCCATCGCCAGCAGCCGGGTGGCCTGCGAGGCCTTGTCCAGACTTCCGGAGTCGAACGGCGGCTGCGGGTCGTACTCGATCATCAGCTGACTGGCCTCGGCGGCCTGGCGGTCGACGAGCAGTTCGACCAGGCGAAGCGCCATGTCGATGCCGCTGGACACCCCGGCCGCGGTGATGATCCGCTCCGGCAGATGCTCGACCACCCGCTGCGGGGTGTAGACCGCACCTAGTGAGCCCAGGATGCCGGCGGCCGACCAGTGCGTGGTGGCGGTCAGACCGTCCAGAAGTCCGGCGGCCGCCAGAACCAGGCTGCCGGTGCACACCGAGGTGGTGAACAGGGTGGTTGGGTGCACCTGACGGACCCAATCGAGCATGGCCTCGTCGCGAATCAGCGTCCGGGTGCCGACGCCGCCGGGAACCAGCAGGACGTCGGGGTCGGTCACCTCGTCGAACGTCGCGTCGCAGATCAGGCCGAGCATCCCGTTATCGGTGCGCACCTCACCACGGCGCTCGCCGACGAACACGACGTCGATGCTGGGCACCCGCTGGAGTACCTCATAGGGGCCGATGGCATCCAGCGCGGTGTTACGCGGGAACATTGCGATCGCGACGCGCATCGCTCACCTCCGGTCGTTGTAGAGCCGGCCGCAGCCGCTGCGGCCACCATGCGGGGAAGGCATCCGCGGCGCAGTCGAAGACCCCGCCCGCCGGGTCGTCGATCCGGCCGTCCCAGCGGACCAAATCCTCTGCGGGACGATAGATCTGGCGGATCACGAGGGCCGCGAGACCAACCACCGCGAGGTCGCGCACGAGCACCGTGACGGTGAACCACTGCTCGGGCAGGCCCTTGTTCTGCTCGCCGTAGAGGAACAGCATCCGGGGTATCCACACCAGCGCGTCCACCGTCATCCACGCCAGGAGAATCCGCCGGTGCGGCAACGCCAGGACAGCCAGCGGCACCAGCCACAGCGAGAACTGCGGACTCCATACCTTGTTGACCAACAGGAAGGCGGCGACCACCAGGAAGGCGAGTTGCGCCACCCGGGGCCGTTGCGGCGCGGTCAGCGCGATGTAACCGATTGCCGCACAACATAAGACGAACAGCCCGGCGATGACGGCGTTGAGCACCAGCGGGGGCTGCCAGAAGCCCAGATCGGGATCCGGGCCGGGCCAGCCGGTGAACGACTTGATGACGTTGAACAGCGAATCCATGTCAAGGGTGCGACGGCTGTTCAGCCGGAAAAACTCCGACCAGCCGCGCGGGTACAACAGCAACACCGGCAAGTTGATCGCCACCCAGGTGATGACCGCGACGGATGCCGTCCGCACCGCCTCTCCCAGCCGTCCGGTGCGCACCCCGAGCAGAAGCAACGGCAGTAGAAGCAGCGCCGGATACAGCTTGGCGGCAACTCCCAGACCGATCAGAACACCGGCCAGCACCGGCCGGCGGCGCGCCCATGCCAGCAGGCCCCCGGTCGCCAAAGCCGTTGGCAGAGCGTCGAAATTGGTGAAGATCTGGAAGATCAGGATCGGCGATGCCGCCACCAGTGCGGCGTCCCAGATGCGCCGGCCGGCCAGCATGGCGGTGGCCCATACGGTCGCCAGCCACGCCAACGCCAGCCCGAACGCCGAGATATTGAAGAACATCACCACCTCGGCCACCCCGTTCAGCACGGGCAGCTTGGTGGCCTTGGCGATAGCGGTGTACGTCTTGGCCAGCGACATCGCCACGTACTGATAGAGCCCGGTCAGAACCGGATACTCCATGTAGCGCACGGCCGGAGTGCCGTCGTACTTCTGCCTCGGTTTGCCCTGCGAATCCAGTTCGAGCCAACTCGACTTGTAGGGAAACTTGCCTTGGCTCAACAACTCTGCGCTGTAGAGGGGCACCGTGTCGGAGTAGCAGAACTCGTAGTACGCGCGCTGGTTGTCCCAATTGGCCACCCGCTGGTCAGGTGTGCCATGGCCGACCGTCTGCAGACACGGCGCCTTGGTGGACCATCCGATCGACAGCAGGACCAGCGCGATGAGGAACATCACCCGCAGCGGGGTCAGCACCCGCGTGCGGCCCACCATGGCGTGGCGTCCCACCGGGCCGCCCACGACGTCGGACACCGCGGCACCGAGAACGTCAGTGCGGCTTGGCAAGTCGCGGTCATCGGCGCTGCGCAGGTTCTCGGCCAACGCCAGCGGCGACACCGTGGGGCGCTCCCATTCGGGCGTCCGCCCATGCTCCTGCCAGACCACCAGCGGTCCGGGCGTCACGGAGGCGGCGGCGGTCCTGGCAACGGACCGGGCGGCGGCGCAGCGGGCTCCGGCGCGGGCGGCGGCGGGAAGGGCGCCGGCGGCGGCGGCGGCAACGGGCCCGGGGGAGGCGGCAACGGTTGCTCAGGGGCCGGCGGCAGGCCGAACGGGCCGGGCGCCGGCGGCGGCGGCAGCGGAGCAGGAGGCGGCGGCAGCGGGATGGTGACGCCGGGCAGCACCTCGATGCCGTTGGACGGCGACGGCGCCTGGCTGGGCTGGCGGGTGGGCGGCGCGGTGTACACCGGCGCCTGCACCGGCGGCGGGGCCGGCGCCTGCGGGACTCCGGCATAACCGCCGATCTCGCCCGGTGTCGGGAACGACTCGAAGTCGGTGTCCTGCAAGGCGCCGTCCATGGTGGCTTTCCAGATGTCGGCCGGCAGGCCCGAGCCGTACACCGGTCCGCCCCAGCTGTTCACCAGAGGTACGTCGCCCTTGACGGTGCCCACCCACACCGCGGTGGACAATTGCGGGGTGTACCCGACCATCCAGGCGTCGCGGTTCTGTCCGGTGTCGCCGAGTTGGTGCGTTCCGGTCTTGGCGGCGGCCGGACGTCCGCCGGCCAGGTTGTGGCCGTTGGAGTAGCCCGGGATGGGCAGCATCGCGGAGGTCACGTTGTCGGCGACGTCGGCCGCGATGCGACGGTCGCCTTTCTTCTCCTCGGCCGCGGCATCGAAGAGCACCTCGCCGTTGCCGTTGACGACCTTCGCCACGAAGTGCGGCGCGTGGTAGATGCCCGACGCCGCCAGCGTGGCGTACGCCGAGGCCATGTCGATAACCCGGCTCTCGTACTTTCCGAGCACCACACCGGGACCCGGCGGGCCGCCCTTGCCGTCCTCGGAGAGGCTGTGTTCCACCCCGGGGAAGCTCTCCGCCACGCCGGCCCGGTGCGCGGCGTCGGCAACGTCGGACGGCCCGTTGCGCAACTTGAGCATGAGCCGGTAGTAGACCGTGTTCAGCGACCGCTTGAGCCCCTCGGCGATGCTGCAGCTGCCGCAGCTCTCGCCCTCGGAGTTGTTGATGGTGAGCTTTTCGTCCACCTTGTACGGCGAACTGTCCACCTGATAGCCCAGCCCGATCCCCTGCTCAAGAGCAGCGACCAGAGCGAACACCTTGAACGACGAACCGGTCGGCAGGCCGCCCTGGGCGAAGTCCCAACCAGTGGCATCGGTTCCGCCGAAGTACGCCTTCACCCCGCCGGTACGCGGATCGATCGACACCACCGCGGCACGCATCTCCGGCATCTGCCCGTCGAGGTAGGTCGCGACGGCGTCCTCGGCGGCCTTCTGGTCCTGCGGGTTGATGGTGGTGGTGATCTGCAGGCCCTGCGTGTTCAGCGTCTGCTGGTCGATGTTGAACAGTTCCAGCATTTCCTTGATGACCTGGCGCTCGATCAGCCCGCTGGGGCCGGTGGTCAGGTCGGCCGTTTTGGCCTGGTCCGGCGGAACGGTCTGCGGGAACACCTGCTGATCGCGCTCCTGCTTGGACAACGCCCCGATGGTGACCATGCCGTCGAGCACCCAGTTCCACCGCGCCGTGGACTTGTCCAGGTTGACGGCCGGGTCCAGCGTCGAGGGGCGCTGGATGATGGCGGCCAGCAGCGCGCCCTCCGAGACGGTGAGCTGGTCGACCGGCTTGTCGAAGTAGGCCTGGGACGCTGCGGAGATGCCGTAGGCGCTTCTGCCGAAGTAGATGATGTTCAGATACGCCTGCAGCACTTCGTCTTTGGACCACTGCCGGCTCATCTTGGTCGAGATGACCAGTTCCTTCGCCTTGCGGATCAGGCCGCCGACGCCGGTGCGCTGGTCGCCGACGAGAGCGTTCTTGACGTACTGCTGGGTGATCGTCGAGCCGCCCTGAATGTCGTTGCCGAACAGGTTGTTCCGCAGCGCACGGCCGAAGCCGCTCACCGAGAATCCGGGGTTGGTGTAGAAGTCGCGGTCCTCGGCGGCCATCACGGCGTTGCGCACGTGGACCGGCACCTGGTTGATGTCGACGTCGACCCGGTTGCCTTCGGGCGGAACGATCTTCGCGAGCTCGGAACCGTCGCTGGCCAGGATCGTCGAGACCTGGTTGGTGCGAATGTCACCGGGCTTGGGAACGTCGACGATCAGGTAGGCCAGGGCGAACGTCAGGATCGGCAGTAGGAGGCAGACTGCGGCGGCCGCCGCCACCCAGCGTCCCAGCCCCCAACGGCGGAAGCCACGGTGCGGGGGTTCCCCGTCGTCGTCGTCGCCTCCGTCGTCATCGAACACTGGTGGGTCCGGCGGCGCGGGCGGCGGGGTTTGCGGCATGGACGGCGCGACGTAGGTCGCACCGATGCCGGTCGCACCGATGCTGGGCGAGGACCTCGTCACCGGTATCCGCGGGGACGACCCGGACGGCTTGGGAAAGGCGTCGAGAGCAGCCTTGACCTCGTCGATGGGGTCCCGCAACTTCGGGTCGTCGCGGATCGGTTCCATGATGGCGGTCACCCGGTCGTCGGGCCGGGCCGGGCGGCGCCGGGTCACGGTGACCTCCGGGTCGGCGGTACCGGTGGTCGCGTCGTCGCGGTCTTCGGCTCGATGACGGGGCCCGGAAGGCACACCACCAGCCGACATCGGCATGGCGGTGGATGACCGGTCCGGACCCTCGCCGCTATTCACTGGCCGTCCGCGCGCCGCCGGAGCGGCGTGCAGTCCGGGTGCCGGGCGAACCCTTCGAGGGACGCGGCGCCCCGAGCACATACGACTTGACCAGATGATTCCAACTGCAAGTCCGGCATACCTCCACGACATGGACCGCGAATTCGGAGAACCGGGTGGTCAGCAGAACCAATTCCTCGGCGCTGCGCGCCGACCCGGATACGGCCCCCAGATGATCCCCGAAAACCCACGACACCAGGGTCAACTGCTCCTTGCGGCAGATCGGGCACATCACCGAACTGGGCTTGCCGTGGAATTTAGCGGCACGCAGCAGGTAGGGATTGGCGTCGCAGACTTCGGTCACACCGGTGCGACCGGAGTAGACCGCGGCCAGCAGGGAACGCCGCTGAAGGGCGTAGTCCACCACCTGTCGCTGCAATCGCACGGGGACCAGAGTACGTCGGTGCGGTTCGCGCCGATACGGGACCGACCGGAGAACTCCCTACGATCATCGGGTGGCCAACGCTCAGACCGCCCGAACACGGGCCCGGGACAGCGACCGCTCCGACACGTGCCAGATCCTCGACACCGCACTGGCCGAGGGCCAGCTGTCGATGGCGGAGCACGGCGACCGCGTCACGGCCGCCACCAACGCCGCGACGCTGGGCGAATTGCGATCCCTGGTGAGCGACCTGCAGACCGCCAGCGCTCCGGTTCAACTGCCGTCGTTGCAGAAACCGGCGCTCGTCGGCCCCCGTGCCACCTGGGCGCTGCGGCTGGCGACCGCCGCGGTGCTGGTGGCACTCGGGGTGGGAATCGGCTGGGGCCTGTTCGGCAACACCCGCCCACTGTTCGGTCCCGGCCCCGATCCCGGCGCGCGCCCCGACGGCGTGGCTCCCGTGGTGCTCGACCCGCCCCGCCAACTGCACTCCCTCGGCGGACTCGACGGCCTGTTCGTGCAGATGCGCACGAAGTTCGGCGACACCGTGGGCTACCGGCTGGTGATCTATCCCGAGTACGCCGTGCTGGAGCGTCCGGACCCGACCGACCCGCGACGCACGCTCAACTACACCTATCGCGGTGGGTGGGACGACCCGTCGAAGGAACCGAGAGCCGCCGATGGGGTGGCCGTCGACCTCGACAAGTTCGACACCCGTGCCATCGTCGGCGTGCTGCGTGGCGCGCCGCAGACACTCAACATCAAGCCGGCGGAAGTCCGCAGCACGTACCTGATCATCGAGCCGGCCGATGATCCGAGCACCCCCGGAGCGGTTGCGATCACCACCCACGTTTCGAGCGAGTTCGGCAGCGGGTACATCGAGACCAATCCGGACGGCTCGGTCAAGCGGATCGACTATCCGTCGAACTGACGCGCGCCACCCGCGCTGAACGTCGCTCCAGAGCGACCCTCGGCGCCGAACGTGACCCTGGTGTGACTCTCGGCACTCTTCGATCAGGACGTTTGGCGCGGAATATATCGCTCCGATACTGTTGCGGTACGTGTCGTTGCGCCGTAACGGAATCGCAAAGGAGGTTTCTCGATGCTGGAGCTGGCAGTCCTGGGTCTTCTCCTCGAGTCTCCGATGCACGGATACGAACTGCGCAAACGTTTGACGGGCCTCCTGGGTGCTTTCAGGGCCTTCTCCTACGGGTCGCTGTACCCAGCGCTGCGCCGCATGCAGGCCGACGGCCTGATCGAAGAAGACGCCGCCCCCGAGGGCACCACGGTGCTGCGCCGGGCACGTCGCGTCTACCAACTCACCGACTTGGGCCGACAGCGGTTCGCCGAACTGGTCGCCGACACCGGCCCGCAGAACTACACCGACGACGGCTTCGGAGTGCATCTGGCCTTCTTCAACCGGACTCCGGCGGAAGCCCGCATGCGGATCCTGGAAGGCCGGCGCCGTCAGGTGGAAGAACGTCGCGAGGGCCTCCGTGAGGCCATCGCACGGGCCAGCAACTCGTTGGACCGCTACACCCGACAACTGCATCAGCTGGGCCTGGAGTCCAGCGAGCGGGAAGTCACGTGGCTCAACGAATTGATCGCCGCGGAGCGGGTCGCTCAGGCCCGCTCCGAACAGAGCTGAACACACAAACCCCGTAGTAGTACAAGAAAGGTAATGCCCATGACTCAGCACAACGCGTCGAACGAGGTGCGCGTCGCCATAGTCGGCGTCGGCAACTGCGCGTCCTCGCTGGTTCAGGGCGTTCAGTACTACCAGGACGCCGACCCCAACGCGAACGTCCCCGGCCTGATGCACGTCACCTTCGGCCAGTACCACGTCCGCGACGTCAAGTTCGTCGCCGCGTTCGACGTGGACGCCAAGAAGGTCGGCTTCGACCTCTCCGAGGCGATCTTCGCCTCCGAGAACAACACCATCAAGATCGCCGACGTACCGCCCACCAACATCGTGGTGCAGCGCGGGCCGACGCTCGACGGCATCGGCAAGTACTACGCCGAGACCATCGAGATCTCCGACGAGAAGCCGGTCGACGTGGTCAAGGTGCTCAAGGAGAACAAGGTCGACGTCATGGTGTCCTACCTCCCGGTGGGCTCCGAAGAGGCCGACAAGTTCTATGCCCAGTGCGCCATCGACGCCGGTGTGGCGTTCGTCAACGCGCTGCCGGTGTTCATCGCATCCGACCCGGTGTGGGCCAAGAAGTTCGCCGACGCCGGCGTCCCGATCGTCGGCGATGACATCAAGAGCCAGGTCGGCGCGACGATCACCCACCGCGTCATGGCCAAGCTGTTCGAGGACCGCGGCGTCACGCTGGACCGCACCTACCAGCTCAACGTCGGCGGCAACATGGACTTCAAGAACATGCTCGAGCGCGAGCGCCTGGAGTCCAAGAAGGTCTCGAAGACCCAGGCCGTCACCTCCAACCTCACCGGTTCGCTGGCCGGCAAGATCGACGACAAGAACGTCCACATCGGCCCGTCCGATCACGTCGCGTGGCTCGACGACCGCAAGTGGGCCTACGTTCGCCTCGAAGGCCGCGCCTTCGGCGACGTGCCGCTGAGCCTGGAGTACAAGCTCGAGGTGTGGGACTCGCCCAACTCGGCCGGCATCATCATCGACGCGGTGCGCGCGGCCAAGATCGCCAAGGACCGCGGTATCGGCGGCCCGATCATCCCGGCCTCGGCCTACCTGATGAAGAGCCCGCCCGAGCAGCTGGCCGACGACGTCGCTCGCAAGCAGCTCGAGGAGTTCATCGCCGGCAACTAAGCCGCATCGACCCTGCGCCCAGATCGCCCTCCCCGCCGGGATCGCGATCTGGGCGCAGTTTCGTTTAACTGGACACGTGGACGAGTTCGCCTACCTGCCCGATAGCGCCGCACAGGCCGGGGTGACCGGGCCGCTGCCGCCGGTGACTCGCGTCGAACGCGACACGATCAGTGCGCTGCGCTGGGGGACGGAATCCCCACGGGTGGTCTTCCTGCACGGCGGCGGGCAGAACGCCCACACCTGGGACACCGTGATCCTCGGTCTCGGATTATCGGCGCTGGCGATCGACCTGCCCGGCCACGGCCGCTCCGCCTGGCGGGAGGACGGCGACTACGGGCCAGTCCGCAGCGCGACAACGATCGAACCCGTCATCCGGGAACTCTCCCCCGACGCCGACCTGCTGGTCGGCATGTCGCTGGGTGGGCTGACCGCCATGCGGCTGGCGGTCACCGCACCGGATCTGGTGCGGCGGCTGGTGATGATCGACGTCACCCCGTCAGCGCCCGAGCGCCACGAGCAGATGACGAAGGCTCAGATGGGCGCCGTTGCCCTGGTGCAAGGCGAGCGGACGTTCCCCAGCTTCGAGGCCATGGTCGACGCGGCCGTCGAGCTTTCGCCGCACCGCTCGCGAGAGTCGTTGCAGCGGGGGGTGTTTCACAACGCGAAACAACTCGACGACGGAACCTGGACGTGGCGCTACGACACGTTCCGCAAGGCGCCGTCCGAAGAGCGGCAGGTCGGAGGTTTCGTCGGACTGTGGGACGACGTGCCCGCGCTGACCGTCCCGACCACCCTTGTCCGTGGGGCGAAGTCGTTCTTCGTCAACGACGACGACGCGGACGCGTTCGCGCGGGGCGCACCGGGATTCCGGAAGGTCGTCGTCGTGCCGGACTCCGGGCATTCGGTGCAGGGCGACCAGCCCCGCGCTCTGGTGGAGATTCTTCGGTCGGTCATCAGCGATTGACGCCGCCGGTTCAGCCCGAGCACTTCACGGCAGGCGGGTAATCCTCGCGATGAGCGCAATCCTGTCGTTCTGACGCGTTGGGTACTAAGTTGCACCGAATGAGCATTCGCCGGATCTGTGCGGTGCTGGTGATACTGCTCGGCCTCGGCCTGGTGGCGGCGCCGATGTCGGGGGCCGACCAGTGCAGCCCGCCCGGCGAACAATCCGCCAGCGGCCTGCCGACAAATCTGGCTGCCGCCGCTGCCGGGCCGGCTGAGGAGAAATACACCACCGCCACCACCGAACCTTTGGACACGGTGAAACGCGACGCGCTGCGGCTCATCACCCCGGGCACGCTGACCGTCGGCACGCTGTCCGACGCCCCGCCGAGCATCTGCATCAACTCCGCCGGCCAGTTCACCGGTTTCGACAACGAACTGTTGCGCGCCATCGCGGCCAAGATCGGTTTGGACGTGAAGTTCGTCGGGACCGATTTCTCCGGCCTGCTCGCCCAGGTGGCCGGACGGCGCTTCGACGTGGGCTCGTCGTCCATCACCACCACCGACGCCCGGCGCCGGACCGTCGGCTTCACCAACGGCTACGACTTCGGCTACTTCTCGCTGGTGGTGCCGGCGGGTTCGGCGATCACCGGATTCGGTGAACTCGGCCGTGGCCAGCGCATCGGCGTGGTGCAGGGCACCGTGCAGGAGGCCTACGTCATCGACACCCTCGGCCTGGAGCCGGTGAAGTTCCCCGACTACAACACCGTCTACGCCAGCTTGAAGACCAAGCAGATCGACGCCTGGGTGGCGCCGTCGCAGCAGGCGCAAGGCACGGTGAAGGCCGGCGATCCGGCGGCGATCGTCGAGAACACCTTCAGCTTGGACAATTTCACCGCGTACGCGGTCGCCAAGGAGAATGCGCCGCTCATCAACGCGCTCAACGCGGGCCTGGATGCCGTGATCGCCGACGGCACCTGGTCGAAGCTCTACTCCGACTGGGTACCCCGCGCGCTTCCGACGGGCTGGAAGCCTGGCTCGAAAGCCGCACCGCTGCCGCAACTTCCGGACTTCGAGGCGATCATTGCGCGTCAGGATAAGCCTGCTGCCGGTGCCGCTGCGGTGGTGGCGCACAAGTCGGTGCTGACACAGCTGCGCGAGTCGTTCCTGGACTGGAATCTGTACAAGAAAGCCATCCCCGATCTGTTCAAGACCGGCCTGCCCAACACCCTCATCCTGACCTTCAGCGCGAGCGTCATCGGTCTGGTGCTGGGACTGGGCCTGGCGGTCGCGGGCATCTCGCGATCGCGGTGGCTGCGTTACCCGGCCCGCATCTACACCGACGTTTTCCGGGGCCTGCCCGAGGTGGTCATCATCCTGCTCATCGGGCTGGGCATCGGGCCCCTGGTGAGCGGCTTGACCCGCAACAACCCCTACCCGCTGGGCATAGCCGCGTTGGGTTTGATGGCCGCGGCCTACATCGGCGAGATCCTGCGTTCCGGGATCCAGAGCGTGGAGGCCGGGCAACTGGAAGCCTCGCGCGCACTGGGCTTCAGCTATTCGTCCTCGATGCGGCTGGTGGTGATTCCGCAGGGTGTGCGCCGCGTGCTGCCGGCGCTGATGAACCAGTTCATCTCGCTGCTGAAAGCGTCGTCGCTGGTGTACTTCCTCGGGCTGGTGGCCAGTCAACGGGAGTTGTTCCAGGTGGGCCGCGACCTCAATGCACAGACCGGCAACCTCTCGCCGCTGGTCGCTGCGGGGTTGTTCTACCTGCTGCTGACCATTCCGCTGACCCACCTGGTGAACTACATCGACAACCGGCTGCGCCGCGGAAAGCGCCCCGCCCAGGAAAACGCCGACGAGCCATTGGATCCCGTCACCGCGAGCCAGGAGATGGTGTGATGGCGCGTCCCGAGCCGGTGTCGTTGTCCGCCAGTGACATTCATCTGGCGTTCGGTTCGAACGCGGTGTTGCGGGGTGTGACGCTCGGTGTGCCGGCCGGCACCACAGCGGCGATCATCGGGCCGTCGGGCTCGGGTAAGTCGACCCTGCTGCGCTGCCTCAACCGGCTCTACGAGCCGGATCGCGGCGACATTCTGCTCGACGGCCGGTCGGTGCTCCGCGACGATCCCGATCAGTTGCGTCAGCGGATCGGCATGGTGTTCCAGCACTTCAACCTTTTCCCGCACAAGAGCGTGCTGGACAACGTCACCCTCGGCCCCCGCAAGCTCAAGGGCCTGACCGCTGACGCCGCCAGGGAGTTGGCGCTGGCCCAGTTGGAGCGAGTGGGGTTGCGCCACAAAGCCGATGCCCGTCCGGGAACGCTGTCCGGCGGCCAACAGCAGCGGGTGGCGATCGCACGGGCGCTCGCGATGGAACCGCAGGTGATGTTTTTCGACGAGGCCACCTCGGCGCTGGACCCGGAGTTGGTCAAGGGCATCCTGGCGCTGATCGCCGATCTGGGTGCCGACGGCATGACCATGGTCGCGGTGACCCACGAGATGGGCTTCGCCCGGTCGACAGCGGACTCGGTGGTGTTCATGGACCACGGGGTGGTGGTCGAGTCGGGGCCCCCGGAGCAGATCTTCACCTCGGCTCAGACCGACCGGCTGCAACGGTTCCTCTCGCAGGTACTTTGACTTCGACCTCGGTCTGACCGTCCTGCAAAGCGGTTAGACTGCCGAACCATGTCGGAAGCGCAGTCGCAAGTCACCGCGTTGGCCGGTGATCTGCAACGGGTGCTGGCCAAGCTGATCACGGTGGTGCGGCGGGGCGACGCCGGCGCCGGTTCGCGGCCCGACCTGACGATGGCGCAGGTGTCGATCCTGTTGACGCTGATCGATAGCGGCCCGATCCGGATGACCGAGTTGGCCGCCCGGGAACGGGTCCGCACACCGACGACCACCGTGGCGATCCGGCGGCTGGAGAAGTTGAATCTGGTCAAGCGGTCGCGGGACCCGTCGGACATGCGGGCGGTCCTCGTTGAGGTCACCTCCGAGGGACTGGTCCAGTACGAGGACGCCCTGCAGGCCCGCCGAGCTCATCTGGCCGAACTGCTGGGCCGGCTCACCGATGAGGAGCGCGCCGACCTGGTCCGGGCGCTGAAGCCGTTGGAGCGACTGACCGCGAACACGGAGCATGACGATCAAGCGGCGACGAAGGAGCCGCGCTGAGGAATGCGAACAACCGGGAGGACTGGCTCGGCTAACCTAGCCAGTCCAGGACCGCCGCCGCCGTCCAGGACTGCTGCATGCTGCCGAGCGGTTCGCCGGTGAAGGGTTCGTAGTATTCGGCGAAGCTGCCGTCGGCAGCTTGCCGCAGCCCTTCCCGTCGCAGCAGCAGGGAGCGCTCGGCCCACCCCCGTCGCGCGAAACCCCAGGAGAACAACCAGTTCAGCACCGGCCACACCGGCCCGCGCCAGTATTCGCGCGGACGGAAGTCCTTGGACACCGGGGACGTCGAGGGAATCAGCCCGAACCTCAGATCGGGGTGTGCACAGAACCGGGGGCCTTCGAAGAGCTTCAGTAGCGCCCGCTCCTGCTGGTGCGGCAGGCCGCCGCACAACAGCGGAGCGAACTGCGCGACGGTCTCGGTGCTGATCCAGGAGCCGCTGCGAAGATCAAAATCGCTTGCTGCGCCGTTCCTTTCGTCCGTGGTGAACAGCACGCCGGCGCGGAAGCGGTCGGCCCAGTCGTACAGGTCCCGCACATCGGCGTTCGGCCGCTTGTGATCCTCACCGATCGTGGCCAGCACCTCGCAGGCGACCGAGAAGATCGCCGAGACGAAGACGTCCTCCACCGCGAAGCTCATCACCGTGGGCAGCCGCGCGTCGTCGTAGCGGGCCGACTTCATCTCCTCCACCAGCCACAGATATCGGTTGTACTCACCGTCCGACGGGCGTTGGCCGGCGTCGGTGATGATGGCGGTGTCGGCACGCCGGTAGTCGGGCACCGCGCCGGGAATCACGCCTGCGTAGGCGGAATCCCACCGCGGGGAGTTGTCCATGCCGGACTCCCACCCGTGGTAGATCGTGATGCGCCCATGCTGATCGGGATCACGCGCCTCGGCGAGCCATCGATGCCAGCGCACCAGGTCGTTCCAGCGCCGGTCCAGGAAGGCTTCGGCCACCGCCCGGGTGGAGCGCCCACTGGTCCGCGCGCGGTCGAGGATGCGCTGCACCGCGATGGCGTGCACGGGCGGTTGGGTGATGCCCGAGGTCTGCGGGCCCTGCGGCGCCGCGCCCGCCAACTCCCGGCAGGCCCACCGGTCCGGGCCGGGGAAGTAGCCGTCGACGCCGGGGGCGAAGACGATGTGCGGGATCATGCCGTTGGTCCACTGCGCTGAGAGCAGGGTGTCGAGTTCGACGACGGCGCGTTCGACGCTCAGTGCAGCCAGGCCCACCGCGACGAACGCCGCGTCCCAGCTCCACATATGCGGGTAGAGGCGGGGTGCCGCGGTGGTCATGACGCCCAGGTCGTTGCCGCGCAGCAGATACGCCGCGCGGGCGGCGAGCTGGGTGGGCGAGAAGCCGGCGTCGAATGCCACGGGTTCATTGTGCGGCCCTGGGGCCTGGTGCGCAGATGGGTAGGGTCTCGAACATGCCAACAGCGATGATCACGGGGGCCAGCATCGGTATCGGCGAGGCCATCGCAGAGGCACTTGCTCCCACCCACACCCTGCTTCTGGCAGGGAGACCGTCGGCCCGGTTGGACGCCGTCGCTGCGCGACTCGGCGCCACCACCTGGCCGATGGACCTGACCGATATCGAAGACATCGATTCGGCCACTGAGGTTCTCACCGAGCTCGACGTGCTGGTGCACAACGCCGGCGTCGCCTACCCCGGCCGGGTGGCCGAGTCCACACCGGAACAGTGGCGCTCCACCTTCGAGGTCAACGTGATCGGCGCGGTGGCGTTGACGCTGGCGCTGCTGCCGGCGCTGCGGGCGGCGCGCGGCGATGTGGTGTTCATCAACTCCGGCTCGGGCCTGACCCCCTCCCCCGGCCTGGCGTCGTATTCGGCCAGCAAGTTCGCGCTGCGGGCGTTCGCCGACGCGTTGCGGGCCGACGAGCCGCTGTTGCGGGTCACCAGCATCCACCCCGGTCGCGTTGACACCGAGATGCAGCGCGATCTGGTCGCCTACGAGGGCGGCGAGTACGACCCGGCGAAGTTCCTTACTCCGCAGACGGTGGCCGCGGCCGTCGTCCAGGCGGTCAGCACCCCGCCGGACGCGCACACCCATCAGGTGGTGATCCGCCCGCGCGGCGTCACCGCGGCAGCGGAATCCCCTGGGCGTAGGTGAACACCTGGTCAGGTTCCCAGCGGGCTTTGAGGCTCTCGAGGTCGGTGATCAAGGCGCATCGCCTCAGATGACGATGTTCACCAGCCGGCCGGTGACGACGATCACCTTCTTCGGGGTGGCTCCCGCCATCGCGTTGGTGACCTTCTCGTCGGCCAGCGCCGCCCGTTCGACGACGTCGTTGCCGGCGTCGGCGGCGACGGTGACGTGCCCGCGCACCTTGCCGTTGACCTGAACCGGATATTCGACGCTGTCTCCGACGAGGTAACGCTCGTCGGCGAGCGGGAACGGCCCGTGCGCCAGCGAGGTGTCGTGGCCGAGACGGCGCCACAGTTCCTCGGCTACGTGCGGGGCCAACGGCGCGACCATGAGCACCAGCGGCTCCAGCGCCCCACGGGCGGTGACACCCGCCTTGGTCAGATGGTTGGTGTACTCGATGAGCTTGGCCGCGGCGGTGTTGTTGCGCAGGTTGGTGTAGTCGTCGCGCACCCCGGCGACGGTGCGGTGCAGCGCCCGCAGCGTCGCGTCGTCGACGGTGTCATCGGAAACCTTTGTCTGGCCGGTGGTTTCGTCGACCACCAGCCGCCAGACCCGCTGCAGGAACCGGTGCGCGCCGACGACGTCCTTGGTGGCCCAGGGCCGCGAGGCCTCCAGCGGGCCCATCGACATCTCGTACACCCGCAGCGTGTCGGCGCCGTAGGAGTCGCAGATCTCGTCGGGTGAGATGGAGTTCTTCAGGCTCTTGCCGATCTTGCCGAACTCCTGGAACACCTCTATCTCCTGGCCGGGCTCGTCGTCCGGGCCGGGCAGGAAGAACGTGCCGTCGCGCTCGATGACATCGGCAGCCGGCACGTAGGTGCCCCGGGAGTCGGTATAGGCGAACGCCTGGATGTAGCCCTGATTCACCAAGCGCCGGTAGGGCTCTCGCGATGTCACGTGGCCCAGGTCGTGCAGCACCTTGTGCCAGAAGCGGGAGTACAGCAGGTGCAGGACGGCGTGCTCGACGCCGCCGACGTACAAGTCGACGCCGCCTGGGTCTTCGGGTCCGTGCTCGGCGGGTCTCGGGCCCATCCAGTAGGCCTCGTTCTCGATCGCACAGAACTGCTCGGCGTTGTGCGGATCGGCGTAGCGCAGTTCGTACCAGGAACTCCCGGCCCACTGCGGCATGACGTTGGTGTCGCGGGTGTAGGTCTGCAGGCCGTCACCGAGGTCGAGGTCGAGGTGCACCCATTCGACGGCTTTGTTCAGCGGCGGACACGGCTCACTGTCGGGATCGTCCGGGTCGAACTGGACCGGGGAGTAGTCCTCGATGTCGGGCAGCTCGACCGGCAGCATCGAGTCCGGCAACGGGTGGGCCCGGCCGTCGGCGTCGTAAACGATGGGAAACGGCTCGCCCCAATACCTTTGGCGGGCGAACAGCCAGTCCCGAAGTTTGTACTCGATGCGCGCGCGGCCACGGCCGTCGGCCTCCAACCGGTCGGTGATGGTCTTCTTGGCGTCCTCGACGGCCAGGCCGTCGAGGAATCCTGAGTTCACCAGCATGCCGCCGCCGATGTAGGCCTCCTGCGAGATGTCGCCGCCGGCAATGACTTCGACGATCGGCAGCCCGAACTCGGCGGCGAACTCCCAGTCGCGCTGGTCGTGCCCCGGCACGGCCATGATGGCGCCGGTTCCGTATCCGATCAGCACATAGTCGGCGATGAAGACCGGAACCTGCTGTCCATTGGCCGGATTCGTGGCGTGGCCGCCAAGGAAGACCCCGGTCTTGGTCTTGTTCTCCTGCCGCTCCAGGTCCGACTTGGCGGCGATCGAGCGGCGGTAGGCGGCCACCGCCTCGGCGGGGTTGGCGGCACCGCCGGTCCAGCGCGGGTTCACGCCCGCGGGCCACTGCGCGGCCACCAGACGGTCGACCAGTTCGTGTTCGGGGGCGAGCACCAGGTAGGTGGCGCCGAACAGCGTGTCGGGGCGGGTGGTGAACACTTCGATGTCCACGCCGGCGGCGCCAGTACGCCGATCCTCCTCGTCGCCGACGGCGAACAGCGCGGAGGCGCCGGTCGATCGGCCGATCCAGTTGCGCTGCATGGCCTTGACCTTGTCCGGCCAGTCCAGCACGTCGAGGTCGTCGATCAGACGGTCAGAGTAGGCCGTGATGCGCATCATCCACTGGCGCAGCCGTTTACGGAACACCGGGAAATTGCCGCGCTCGCTGCGGCCGTCGGCGGTGACTTCCTCGTTGGCCAGCACCGTTCCCAGTCCCGGACACCAGTTGACCATCGAGTCGGCACGGTAGACCAGGCGATGGCCGTCCACAACGTCGCGGCGCTCGCCCTCGGTGAGGTCGGACCACTGGCGTCCGTCGTCGAGAGTCTTTGTTCCGCTATCGAATTCGGCGATCAGTTCCGCGATCGGCCGGGCCTTGTTGAGCGTCGGATCGAACCAGGCGTTGTAGATCTGCAGGAAGATCCACTGCGTCCAGGTGTAGAAGTCGACATCGGTGGTGGAGAAGCTGCGCCGAGAATCGTGCCCGAGGCCGAGGCGGCCGAGCTGCCGCCGGAAGTTGACGATATTGGCGTCGGTGCGGGTACGCGGGTGGGTGCCGGTCTGCACCGCATACTGCTCGGCCGGCAGACCGAACGAGTCGAAACCCAAGGCGTGCAGCACATTGCGCCCGGTCATCCGGAAGAAGCGGGCATACACGTCGGTCGCGATGTAACCCAGCGGGTGGCCGACGTGCAGGCCCTCACCCGAGGGGTAGGGGAACATGTCCTGGACGAACATCTTGTCGGCCGGCACGGCGCTGCCGTCCTGGGGGGCCAGGGAGCCCACCGGGTTGGGCACGTTGAAGGTGCCCCACCGCTGCCAATTGTCCTGCCAGTCCGCCTCGATACGGCCGGCCAGGTCGGAGGTGTAGCGATACCGCGGTACGTCTTGGCCGTCGGCAGAGCCGTCCGTGGCAGCAGTCGGCGAGTCGGTCACGCCGATCAGGGTATCTCCGACCGTCCGACGACCGATGCGGAGCGCAGCGACGAGGAGGAGTCGGACAATCAAGACGTCTCGGCTACGGCTCGGTATCGGTTGCGTCGCAGCCCGGTCAGGGGTTGGTTCCAGGTCGGTTCCAGCGGTGTCGGCAGCCGCTGCGGGCTGGTTAAGTCGGCTGCAGAAGTGGGCCGGCACGCCACGCGGTACGGCCCAACCGGACGAATGAGGAACAGAAGACGATGAACAGGAATGCCCGAAACTGGCGGGTGATCATGGGTGGTATCGCGGCCGGATCTGCGGCGGTGATCGGATTCGCCGGCGCGAGTGCGTCAGCTGAGCCGGTGCCGCCTGCGCCTCCCGTACCCGCGCCGGTGACCGTCACGCAGACCGTCACCGTGACCCCGTCGGCCGCCAGTCCCGCCCCGGCGGCCAGCGGATCCCCCGCACCGGAAACACCCGCGCCGCAGACCTCAGCCGCGCCGACAGCAGCCGCGGCGGAACCCACAGCGACCCCCACCCCGGCCGCGCCGCCGCCGTTGCCGCCCGCCACGTCGGGCACGATCGCGGAGTTCCTGAAGGAGAAGGGCGTCGCGCTGGAACCGCAGAAGGCGGCCGGATTCACCGCGCTGAACGTCGTGCTTCCGGTGCCACCGGGCTGGAGCGTCGTGCCCGACCCGAATGTGCCCGATGCGTTCGGCGTCATCGCCGACCGTAAGGGCGGCGACGGCCTCTACACGTCCAACGCCCAGGTGCAGGTGTACAAGCTCGTTGGGGAGTTCGATCCCCGGGAGGCCATCAGCCACGGCTTCGTGGACAGCCAGAAGCTGCGGGCGTGGCAGTCGACCTCGGCGTCGATGGCGCCGCACGACGGTTTCCCGTCGTCGGTCATCACCGGCACCTATCGCGACAACGACGTCACCGTGAACACCACGCGGCGCTACCTGATCGCCGAAGCCGGCGCCGATCACTACCTGGTCACGATGTCGGTGAGTACCGCGGCCAACCAGGCCGTCGCCGCCGCCACGGCGACCGACGCGGTCCTCAACGGCTTCCGGGTCGGCGTGCCCACCGCCGCGACGGCTACGCCGGCGCCCGCACCGGCGCCGGAGCGGGCGCCGGCGTAGCCGTCGCGGCGGAGGGCACGCCGACCCGGAAGCCGTTGAGGACCGCGACGGTCGCCGTGGCGGCGGCGACGGCCTG
>CAIRCP010000047.1 GCA_903877095.1 uncultured Actinomycetes bacterium
CAAGGCGTCGATCTCGCCGCGGATCTTCTCGATAGGTGATACTCGTGTTGGCACGGGCGTAGTCCTTCCTTCGTTGAGTTGGTAGCTCTAGAAGGAACCTACGTCCGTCCTCATTTACACCGCCGCTGGGACACAACCGTTAAGCCGGAAATTTCGCGCGAGCCCGCATGAGCCACCTCCGAGACGGTTCTACTCAGCGCCCGATCAGTTCAGCGCGCTGGCGATCGCCGCCATCAAGGCCGGCGAGTCCGGCGGCACGCTCTGGTAGCTGCCACCGGAGAACCGGACCACCGCCTCCCAATCGGCCCGGTCGGGGTCGTCGCCGACATCGATCACGTTGATCGCCACTGGGCGGGACCGGTCGACCGAGGACTTCACGTAGTCCTGCAGACCCGGGCCGTCGAGTGAGCGGTCGGTGTGGCCGCCAGAGGTGATCACCAGAACCGAATTCGGTTGTCCGGGCCGGAAATTCGCTAGCGCATCGTCGTACACCAGCCGCAGCGTCGTGAACGACTTCCCGCCGCCGCCCGACGGGGACAACCCGTCCAGCGCTGAGGCGAGCGCCGCCGAACGCGGCTGACCGCCGAGGTCCTCGGACAGCGGGCCCAGAGGCACCGCTGTGCTGCCGGCCGATCCGTCGAAGGTCCACAATCCCACCGACGCGTTCGGTGGCATGGACATCAGCCGGTCCTTCACAGGACCGGTGACACCGGTCAGGTTCTGGTTGAGCATCACCGTGGTGGTGGCCTCGGCAGCCGGTGCCACCGCAGCGGCCAGCGCGGTGCGCATCACCCCGTCGCCGAGGGGGAGCGGCGCACCGAGCTCCGGAAAATCCACGACGTCGCTGGACGGGCGGTCGGTGTCGGGCACCCGGAAGCCGATCTTGGCCAGTTCGTCGAGCTGCTCGGGCTTTCGCATGAAACGGGCGAATTCGCTTGCCGCGGCGACCTGTTCCTCGCTGAGCCAATTTCCGGACAGCAACACGGTGGGGTAGTCGGCGACCGCGGCCGGACCACTCGGCACCCACTCGGCGACCTTGTCGCGGGCGTTCTCCAACCCGGCGGTGCGGGCGAACAACTGCTGTTCGGTGAGGACGACGCCGTGCACCGGCGCGGCCGCGAGATCGCCGGGAGCGACCAGCGCGTCCCAGGCCGCCTGGGCGGTATTGGCCGGCAGCTTCGGCTGACCGGCCAGTAGTGCGCCGACCGCGCCGAGCCCGGCGGTCGGCGGGGTGTTCGGCGGGGCGGAGGTGGTGGCGACGGCCTCGGCTGCCAGATAGTTGGCGTCGGCGGCGCCTACCGCCGGCAGGGCAAGCCGCAGCGACGCGGTCGGATCGCTCTGCATGTTCGGCAGCGAAGCCCACTCGTTCTGTGCGAGTTGGGTTTTCACCTGCGGCCGGACCGCCAGCACCACCGGCGAGGTGACCAGGGAGCGTTCGTCGCTGACCATCTGCTTACCGACGGCAGCCTCCAGCCGTGCGGACTGGATCGAGCTGGCGGGCAGCCACAGGGCCGGCTGCGGCCCCAGTTCAGCCGGCCACGATCTGCTCAGACCGCGCAGAACCGGTTCCGGATCAGCCGGGGTGACAACGACTTTCACACACTTGTCGCCGATGGGATCGGCCTGCGAGTTGAACGATTCGGCGAACGGTGCGACGGCGTCGGCGATCGAGGGGTCGGCCGCCACCGCCACGGTGTCGGTGCCGCTGAGACACTGTGCGGCAGCGTCGGTCGACCGCTTGGACAGCTCATGGCCGAAGAACCGGTACCCGATGATCGCGCCGACCAGCAGCACCACCGCGGCCAGGGCGGCGATGACGCCTCGGCTGACTTCGCGGCGCCCGCCGTCGTCGCGGCGCCGGCGGCCCTGCCAGCCGCTGTCGGCTCGCGGGATCCGTCCGGAGGACGGGCGGGAGAACCGGCCCGAGGGGGGATTGCCGTCGTCGGGCTCCGCCGGTTCTTCTCCCGGGTAGCTATGCCTGCCCATCGGCGTCCTGGTCCTCTTTCCTGTGGTGTCCTGCCCGTGCCTACAGGCCGAGGCCGGCTTTCAATTCGCGGCGGCGCCGGTGCAGGATCGGTTCGGTGTAGCCGCTGGGCTGCGATGCCCCGGACAGGACGAGTTCCTGCGCGGCCTGGAAGGCGATGCTGCTGTCCGGGTCCGGCGCCATCGGAAGGTAGGCCGGGTCGCCGGCGTTCTGCTCGTCGACCACGGCGGCCATCCGGCGCAGGCTGGTCTTGACGTCGTCTTCGGTGATGACCCCGTGGTGCAGCCAGTTGGCCAGCAGCTGACTGGAGATCCGCAGGGTCGCGCGGTCCTCCATGAGCGCGACGTCGTGAATGTCGGGCACCTTGGAGCAGCCCACACCGGCGTCGATCCAGCGGACCACGTAGCCGAGGATCGACTGGCAGTTGTTGTCGACCTCCTCGCGGATCTCCTCCGGGGTCCAGGCCATGGCGCTGCCGGCCAGCGGAATGGTCAGCAGCGCGTCCAGAGTCGCGCGCCGCTTACCGGCCAATTCCCGGTGCACCGCGTAGACGTCGACGTAGTGGTAGTGCATGGCGTGCAGGGTGGCCGCGGTGGGCGAGGGCACCCAGGCCGTGGTGGCGCCGGCTCTCGGCTGGCCGATCTTCTGCTCCACCATGGCGGCCATCAGGTCGGTCATCGCCCACATGCCCTTGCCGATCTGGGCCCGTCCGGAGAACCCCGTCGCCAGGCCGACGTCGACGTTCTGATCCTCGTAGGCCAGGATCCACGGCTGGGTCTTCATCGCGCCCTTGCGGATCATCGGGCCCGCCTCCATCGACGTGTGGATCTCGTCGCCGGTGCGGTCGAGGAATCCGGTGTTGATGAACACCACCCGGTCGGCGGCCGCCTGCACGCACGACTTGAGGTTCAGCGTGGTCCGGCGCTCCTCGTCCATGATGCCGACCTTGATGGTGTTCGCCGGCAGGCCGAGCACATCTTCCACCCGGCTGAACAACTCGCAGGTGAACGCGACCTCGTCGGGTCCGTGCATCTTGGGCTTGACGATGTAGATCGAGCCGGTGCGGCTGTTCTGCCCGTTCAGGCCGTGCAGGGCGATCAGGCTGGTGAACAGCGCGTCCTGGATACCTTCGTAGACCTCGCGGCCCTCGTCGGGGCCCTCCCCGACGACGATCGCGTCGTTGGTCATCAGGTGGCCGACATTGCGGACGAACAGCAGACTGCGGCCGGGCAGTGTCAGCACCGAGCCGTCCGGAGCCGATCCGTCGGCGACAGTGGATCCAGCTGCTGTGTAGGTGCGGTCGCCGTTGAGCACCCGGGTGAAGGTCTTGCCACCCTTGCTGACCGCCTCGGCGAGATCACCGTTGTTGAGCCCCAGCCAGTTTCGGTAGCCGAGCACCTTGTCGGAAGCGTCGACGGCGGAGACGGAGTCCTCGAAGTCCATGATCGTGGTGATCGCCGACTCCAGCACCACGTCCTTGATGCCGGCCTGGTCGCCGGATCCGATAGGGGAGTTGCGGTCGATCTCGATCTCGATGTGCAGGCCGTGATTGACCAGCAGGATCGACGTCGGCGACGCCGGGTCGCCGAGGTACCCGGCGAACTGGGCGGGATCGGCCAGGCCGGTGACGTCGTCGTTGCCGAGCACCACCTCGAGGCTGCCGTCGGCGACCAGGAACCGGGCGACGTCGCGGTAGCTGGCGTCCACCAGCGGAACCGCCTCATCGAGGAATCGCCGCGCGTAGGCGATCACTTTGTCGCCGCGAACGGTGTTGTAGGCCCGGCCGTCCTCGGCGACCTTCGCCGCACCGCCCTCCTCGCTGATGACGTCGGTGCCGTACAGCGCGTCGTACAGCGAACCCCACCGGGCGTTCGCGGCGTTGAGCGCGAAACGCGCATTGAGGATCGGAACCACCAGCTGAGGGCCGGCCGTCGAGGTGATCTCCAGATCCACACCCGAGGTGGTGATGGTGAAGTCGTCCGGTTCGGCCTGCAGATAACCGATCTCGGTCAGGAACTGGTGGTAGTCGCCGGGCTCGAACCCGCCGATGACCCGCTGGCGGTGCCACTTGTCGATCTGGGCCTGCAGGTCGTCACGGCGGGCCAGCAGTTCGTCGTTGCGCAGCGTGAGGTCGGCGACAACTTTGTCGAGTCCCGACCAGAAGCTCTCGGGGTCGATGCCGGTGCCCGGCAGCGCCTCGTCGGTGATGAAGTCGTACAGCGGCTCTGCGACCCGCAGATTGCCCACGACCACCCGGTTCGTCATAGTTCCTCCCTGAGGGCAAGTCGGTTGATCTTATCCGTCGTCGATAGGCGCTCCGACGGCACGCCGGGTGCGACCAGCGCCGCATGGTCGCTGAGCAACTCTTCGCAGCGCTTCGCCAGTGCGGCACGCAGCGGCGCAGCCTGCCTGGCGATCAGCCCCTGACGCCGGACGTACTCGGCCCGTCCAGCGGGTTCCTCCACAGCCACCGGCTCAAAACCGAATCCGCTCAGGTCGTACGGGCTGGCCTGCATGTCCAGGGCGCGAGCCCGGGCGGCCAGGTCCAGGCAGGCCAGCAGCAGGCCGGAGTCGACGAGCGGTCCCAGCTTGTAGCACCACTTGTACAAGTCCATGTTCGCGTGCAGACATCCCGGCTGCTCCCACTGGCTCTGTGCTTCCCGGGTGGGGCGGCCTTCGTTGCGGGCGACCGCCGGTTCGGTGAAGAAGCGGAAGGCGTCGAAGTGGCTGCAGCGCAACGGCATCGACTCGACGACGGCGTCGGTTCCGGCCGCGCCCAGCCGCAGCGGCACCCCGTTGTGGCGGACCTCTCCGGCTCGGTAGACCATCGCCCACTCGTGCATGCCGAAGCAGCCGAACCGGGGCGCCCGGGCGGCCGTCGAGTGCAGCAGGCCGGCGACGAACCGCACGGTGTCCAGTCGGGACTGCAGGTGGTCCCGGCTCACCGTCACCCCGCCGGCCGTTTCCGTATAGCCGGCGCGGGTCAGATACCGGCGGGCAGCCGGGCCGGCCAGCGCGGTGCCGTAACCGGGATGCCACACCCTCAACTGGCGGGGCCGCAGGCTGTAGTAGGTGAACAGGAAGTCCCACACCGGATGCGGCCGGCCGGTGTGCGTCCCGCCCTGGTGAGCGGCGGTGAAGGCGGCGACCCGGTCGCGATGGTCATCAGCGCGGGCCATCCACTCGGCTGGGGCCAGAATTCGTGGCTCAGCCACGGTATCCAGATCTCGTGGCTCAGCCACGGTGGCCAGATCTCGTGGCTCAGCCACGGTGGGTGCCGTCGCGGACCGTTCCGACCAGGTCCTCGACCAGATCTTCGAGTGCCACCATGGCGCAGACCGTGCCGTCGGGTCCGGTCAGCAGTGCCAGATGGCTGTTGCTGGCCCGCATCCGCGACAGCGCGTCGGGCAGCGGCATGGTGGCGGGTAGCCGCGGCAGATAGCGCACCGCCGCGGCGCTGACCACGGCGCCGGGACGGTCGACCAGGTCGAGCATGTCCTTGATGTGCACGAAACCGATGTAGCGGCCGCCGGCGTCGACGACCGGGAACCGGGAGAATCCGGTGCGGGCCAGCGCCAGCTCGACATCGGCCACACTCGGCCCGGTGCCCGCGGTGGCGGCCGGCACGGTGCAGATCCGGTCCAACGGGACCGCGACCTCGCCGGCCACCCGGTTGCGGATCTGCAGTGCCCGGGACAGCCGGGTGTGTTCCTCGGGGTCCAGCAGGCCTTCCGACCGGGATTCGGCGATCATCTCGGCGAGTTCCACCATCGAGACGGCGTTCTCCAACTCGTTTTTGGGTTCCACCCCGAGTGCCCGCACGACGGTCCGGGCGCACCAGTCGTAGACGGCGATGATCGGCCGGGTTGCTTTGACCCACAACAGGTACGGCGGCACCAGCAGCATGGCGGCCTTCTCCGGGCCGGCCAGTGCGATGTTCTTGGGCACCATCTCACCGAGGAGGATGTGCAGGATCACCACGATGGTGATCGCCACCACGAAGCTCACCGTGTGCAGCAGAGCGTCGGGCACCCCCAGCAGGTCGAACACCGGGGCGAGCAGGTGGGCGACCGCGGGTTCGCCGACGCGACCGAGCACGATCGATCCGACGGTGATGCCCAGCTGGGCGCCGGCCAGCATGACCGCCAGGTTCTCCCCGGCACGGATGACGGTGACCGCGCTGCGCTTGCCCTGTTCGGCCAGGGCTTCCAGGCGGTCGCGGCGGGCCGAGATCAACGCGAACTCGGCGCCGACGAAGAACGCGTTGGCCGCGATGAGCAGCACCGTGAGCAACAAGGCCAGCAGGTCGCCCATCAGCCGCGCTCCGAGTTATCCGGCGAGGAGATCTTGACCAGGTCGAGGAGATCCACCCGGCGGCCGTCCATCCGGGCCACCGTCGCCTGCCAGCGCGGCTGGTGGTTCACTGGGGCGTCCGGATCGAAGGCGCGCAACTCGAGTGTGTCGCCCTCGGCCGGGATGTGGCCCAGGGTGTGCATGACCAGACCGCCGATGGTCTCGTACTCGCCCTCGGGGGCGCGGAAGCCGGTCTTGTCGGCGACTTCGTCGATCCGCAGGAGTCCCGAAACCCGGTGCCCACCAGTTATTCTCACCACCTCGGGATTGAGAGCATCATGTTCGTCCTGGATATCGCCGATGATCTCCTCGATGAGGTCCTCGACGGTGACCATGCCGGCGATGCCGCCGTATTCGTCGGCGACCAGTGCGGTCTGCAGAGCGGTGCGCATAATCTGCTGTATCAGTGCGTCGCCGTCGAGGGTCGAGGGAACGACGGGTACCGGCTGCGCCAGTTGATCCAGCCGGGTGCCCACCCGGTCGGCATGCGGGATTTTGAAGACCTGCTTGACGTGGACCACCCCGATGGTCTCGTCGAGATCGCCCTCGGTGACCGGGAACCGGGAGTGCCCCGTGGTCCGCACCATCTCCAGCAGGTCGGCGACGGTGTCGTCGGCCGCCAGCGATTCCACCTTCGAGCGTGGGGTCATGAAGTCCTCGGCGGTGCGCGCGCCGAACTGCAGGGACCTGTCCACCAGGTCGGCGGTGGGCTGATCCAGCGAGCCTTGACGGGCAGAGGTGCGCACCAGCGACACCAGTTCCTGGGCCGAGCGGGCCGACCGGAGTTCGTCGGCAGGTTGGATGCCCAGCTTCTTGAGCACCCAGTTGGCGACCCCGTTGGTGATCCGGATCAACGGCGTGAACAGGGCCGAGAACAGGACCTGGGGGCCGGCAACCAGCCGGGCGGTCGGCAGCGGCACCGCAATCGCGAGGTACTGCGCGACCAGCTCGCCGAACACCATCGACACCGAGGTGGCGATGAACAGCGACAGGATCAGCGCGGTGGTGTCCAGCCAGCTCTCGGTGAAACCGAAGGCGGCCAGCAGCGGCCCCAGCAGCCGGGCGAACACCGGTTCGGCCAGATAACCGGAGATGAGGGTGGTGATCGAGATTCCCACCTGGGCGCCGGACAGCTGGAAGGACAGCGTGCGGTGCGCTTTCTGGACCAAGCGGTCGCGCGGGCCGCCGGTGCGGGCGTTGGAATCGACGGTGCTGCGCTCCAGCGCGGTCAGCGAGAACTCCGCGGCGACGAACACCGCGGTGCCCAACGTGAGCAGCGCGAAGGCGAGGAGACTCAGAACCACGGAGAGAACGCTCACCGGGTCTCCATCACAAGGGCGGCCGGGGTAGGCGCCTGCGGCACACCGGTTCCCTTCGGCTCGGACAATTCGAGCTTCATGTTAGCCGTGCCGCTCACCAACCCGTCGGCAATGGGTGGCCCTCGGCGAAGCCGGCGGCCGACTGCACGCCCAGGACCACCCGGGCGTGCAGTTCGGCCAGCGTGCGCGCTCCCACGTAGGTGCACGTGCTGCGCACCCCCGAGGTGATGTGGTCGATCAGGTCCTCCACCCCGCCGCGGGCCGGGTCCACCGCCATCCGGGAGGTCGAGATGCCCTCTTCGAAAAGCGCTTTGCGGGCCCGGTCGAAGGAGCTGTCGCCGGTCGTGCGGGCCGCCACCGCCCGCTTGGACGCCATGCCGTAACTCTCCTTGTAGGGCCGGCCGTCGCGATCGAACATCAGGTCGCCCGGCGACTCGTAGGTGCCGGCGAACCAGGACCCGATCATCACGTTCGAGGCGCCTGCCGCCAGTGCCAGCGCGACGTCGCGAGGGTGGCGCACCCCGCCGTCGGCCCAGACGTGCCCGCCGAGTTCTGTTGCCGCCGAGGCGCATTCGAGGACCGCGGAGAACTGTGGCCGTCCCACGCCGGTCATCATCCGGGTGGTGCACATGGCACCCGGGCCGACGCCGACCTTGACGATCGTCGCGCCGGCACCGATCAGGTCGCGGGTGCCGTCGGCCGAGACGACGTTCCCGGCGGCCAGAGGGATACCCAGGTCCAGGGCGGCGACCGCCTTGATGGCGTCGAGCATTTTCCCCTGGTGGCCGTGCGCGGTGTCGATCACCAGAACATCGACCCCGGAGCGGGCCAGTGCGCTCGCCTTGGCCGGCACATCGCCGTTGATGCCGACGGCCGCGGCGATCCGCAGCCGGCCCCGGGCGTCGACCGCGGGGGAGTAGATGCCGGCGCGGACCGCGCCGGTGCGGGTCAGGACCCCGCCGAGGGAACCGTCCGCCGCGGTGAGCACGGCCACACCGATGGGAGCGTGCTCGAGCAGTTCGAACACCCGGCGGGGGTCGGTGTGCATCGGGGCCGTGACGAATTCGGTGGTCGCCACGTCACGCACCCGGGCGAAACGGTCCACCCCGCTGGTGGCGGCTTCGGTGACCAGTCCGACGGGGCGGCCGCCGTCGACCACCACGGCGACCCCATGGGCGCGCTTATGGATGAGCGCGACGGCGTCGGACACCGAGTCCTCCGGCGCGAGCGTCACCGGGGTGTCAGCCACCGGATCCCGGCTCTTGACGAATTCCACCGTCTGCTCGACCGCCTCGATCGGCAGGTCTTGAGGCAGCACCACGATGCCGCCGCGGCGGGCCACCGTCTCGGCCATCCGGCGGCCAGCGACGGCGGTCATGTTGGCCACCACCACCGGGATGGTGGTGCCGGTCCCGTCGCCGGTGGACAGGTCCACATCGAACCGCGAGGCGATATCCGAGCGGTTGGGAACGACGAAGACGTCGTTGTAGGTCAGGTCATGGGCGGGACGGTGGCCGTCGAGGAAACGCACCCGATCAGCCTAAGGGCCGTCTCAGTCCAGTTGAACCGGCTCAGTCCAGTTGAACCGACATCGGCGGCACTTTCCAGATCTCGTCGCAGTACTCGGCGATGGCCCGGTCCGAGGAGAACTTGCCACTGCGGGCGGTGTTGAGGATCGACATATGTGACCAGGTGTCCGGATCGCGCCACGCCGTGCTCACCCGGGCCTGGCAGTCCACATAGGACCGGTAGTCGGCCAGCACCAGGAACGGGTCATCGTGGACGAGGTTGTCCAGCACCGGCCGCAGCACTTCGGTGTCGCCGTGGGTGAACGTCCCGTCGGCGATCAACTCCAGCACCTCGGCCAGTTCCGAATCCCGTTCGATGCAGGCGGCGGGCCGGTAGCCCTGCGCCCAGAGCGCCTCGACCTCGTCGACGGTCATCCCGAAGAGGTAGAAGTTCTCCGCCCCGGCTTCCTCGCGGATCTCGACGTTGGCACCGTCCAGAGTGCCGATGGTCAGGGCGCCGTTGATCATGAACTTCATGTTCCCCGTCCCGGACGCCTCTTTACCAGCGGTGGAGATCTGCTCGGACAGGTTGGCGGCGGGATAGATCAGATGAGCGTTCTTGACGTTGAAGTTCGGCAGAAACACGACCTTCATGAACCGGTTGACGTCCGGATCGTTGTTCACCGTCGCCCCGACCGCGGTGATCAGCCGGATGATGCGCTTGGCCATGAAGTAGCCCGGTGCGGCCTTGCCGCCGAACAGGAATGCGCGGGGCGCGAAACTCATGCCCGGGTTCTTCTTGAGCCGGTTGTACAGCGTGATGATGTGCAGGACGTTGAGGTGCTGGCGCTTGTACTCGTGGATCCGTTTGACCTGGATATCGAACATCCAGGAAGGGTCGAGTTCGATGCCGGTGCTGGAGTGCACGTACTCCGCGAGCCGACGCTTGTTGGCCCGCTTGACTTCTCGCCAGCGCTGACGGAACGCGGGGTCGTCGGCGTAGCCTTCCAGGCGGCGCAACTCGCCGAGGTCGGTCAGCCAGCCGTCGCCGATGGTGTCGTCGAACAACTCCCGCAGACCAGGATTGGACAGCGCGACGAAGCGGCGCGGCGTCACACCGTTGGTGACGTTGCCGAACCGCTCCGGCCACATCTCGTAAAAGTCCTTAAGCACACTGGCTTTCAGCAACTCCGAGTGCAGAGCGGCGACGCCGTTGACGGCGTGGCTCCCCACAGTGGCCAGGTGCGCCATCCGCACGCGCTTGCCGTCGTCCTCGCCGATGAGCGACATCCGTGCCACCCTGTCGTCGTCGCCCGGAAAGCGCGCCCGCACCTCATCGAGGAATCGGTCGTTGATCTCGTAGATGATTTCCATGTGCCGCGGCAGTGACTCGGCGAAGATCTTCAGCGGCCAGGTCTCCAGGGCCTCGGGCAGCAGGGTGTGGTTGGTGTAACCGAACGTGCGCACCGTGATCGACCATGCCTCGTCCCAGCCCAGGTGGTGGTCGTCCATCAGTAGCCGCATCAGCTCGGCGACGGCGATCGACGGGTGGGTGTCGTTGAGCTGGATCGCCCACTTGTCGGGCAGGAGAGAGAGCGGCAGCCCGACCCGGTGCAGGTGGATATGCAGGATGTCCTGCAGCGAGCAGCTCACGAAGAAGTACTGCTGCTGCAGCCGCAGCCGCTTACCAACTTCGGGTTCGTCGTTGGGGTAGAGCACCTTGGAGACCTTCTCGGCCACCACCTCGTCCTCGACGGCCTTGTAGAAGTCGCCGGTGTGGAACGCATCGAGGGCGAAGGACTCGACCGGCCTGGCACTCCACAGCGTCAGGGTGTTGCAGTTGGTCACGCCGTAACCCTGGATCGGGGTGTCGTAGGAGACACCCTTGATCTGGTGCTCGGGAATCCAGCGCACTCGGTGATGGCCGGCCAGATCGTTGTCCTGCTCGGTGTGCCCACCCCAGTTCATGATGTAACTGGCATCGGGTTTGTCGATCTCCCAGGGGTTTCCGCTGTCCAGCCAATTGTCCGTCTTCTCGACCTGCCAGCCGTTTTGGATCTTCTGGTCGAAAATGCCGTATTCGTATCGGATGCCGTAGCCGATCGAGGGTCTTTTCAGGGTGGCCAGCGAGTCCAGGTAGCACGCGGCCAGCCGACCCAGGCCGCCGTTGCCCAGGCCCGGCTCCTCCTCGCAGGACAGCACCACATCGAGGTCCTGGCCCAGATCGGCGAGCGCCTGGCGGGCCTGCTGCTCGATGCCCAGGTTGAGCAGGTTGTTGCCCAACTGCGGACCGATCAGGAACTCCGCCGAGAGGTAGCAGGTCACCTTGTGGGACGGATCGAGCAAGTCCTGGGTGGTGGCCATCCAGCGTTGCTGCAACCGGTCGCGGACTGCCAGGGCCAGCGCCCGGTAGTAGTGATCATGGGTCAGCGCTGCGGGAGGTCGTGCGATGGAGTACAGCAAATGGTCACTGATCGCCCGGCGCAGCGCGTCGGCGGACAGGGCCGTCCGGCTGGATTCATGGGGGACGCCGGCGGTGGCGTCGACGACGTCTGTCATGGCGGGAAGTGTGTCACCGGGATGTTTCAGGGAGAAGAGTGCAGTTTTGCGATCCGATGAATGCCGCAGGTCAACGACTCAGACCTGGACCTCGCTGTGGTCGCCGCTCCACAGGGTATGGAACCGCGCGCTCGGGTCGGCGTCGATGCGGCCGTAGGTATGGGCGCCGAAGAAATCCCGCTGGCCCTGGACCAGCGCTGCGGGCAGGCGTTCGGCACGCAGCCCGTCGTAGTACGACAACGCCGAGGAGAAGCCGGGGATCGGGATGCCCAATTCGGTGGCGGTGACCACGACCCGGCGCCAGCCGTCGATGGCCGCCTCGATCGCGCTGCGGAAGTATGGCGCGACCACCAAGCTGGGCAGAGCGGGATCCCCGTCGAATGCCTCCTTGATGCGGTTGAGGAACTTGGCCCGGATGATGCAGCCGCCGCGCCAGATGGTGGCGAGGTCGCCGGGGGTGATACCCCAGTGGTATTCGTCCGAGCCGGCCTGGATCTGATTGAAGCCCTGCGCGTAGGCGATGATCTTGGAGGCGTACAACGCCTGACGAACGTCGTCGATGAATTGCTGTGCGTCGGTCGGACGTTGGCCGAGATGACCGGATGCCAGACCGGTGGCCGCGCGGCGCTGGGCCACAGACCCGGACAGGGCGCGGGCGAACACCGCCTCGGCGATGCCCGTCACCGGGACGCCCAAGTCCAGCGCGGACTTGACCGTCCAGCGGCCGGTGCCCTTCTGTTCAGCCTCGTCGACGATGACGTCCACCAGCGGCTTGCCGGTCTTGGCGTCGACCTGCCGCAGCACCTCGGCGGTGATCTCCACCAGGAAGCTGTCCAGATCACCGGAGTTCCACTCGGTGAAGACATCGGCTATCCGATCGGCGCTCAGTCCGAGGCCGTCGCGCAGCAACTGGTAGGCCTCCGCGATGAGTTGCATGTCGGAGTACTCGATGCCGTTGTGCACCATCTTCACGAAGTGGCCGGCGCCGTCCGGGCCGATGTGGGTGCAGCAGGGCACGCCGTCGACGTGTGCGGAGATCTCCTCCAGCATCGGGCCCAGCGATGCGTAGGACTCGGCCGGTCCGCCCGGCATGATCGAGGGACCGTTGAGCGCGCCCTCCTCGCCGCCGGAGATGCCGGCGCCGACGAAGTGCAGGCCCCGATCGGCCATCGCCTTCTCCCGGCGGATGGTGTCGGTGTAGAGGGCGTTACCGCCGTCGATGATGATGTCGCCCGGCTCCATCGCGTCGGCCAGTTCGTTGATCACCGCATCGGTGGCCTCGCCGGCCTTGACCATGATCAGCACCCGGCGGGGCTTCTCCAGCGCGGCCAGGAACTCCTCGATGGTCTCCGAGCGGACGAAGTTGCCGTCCGACCCGTGTTCGGCCAGCAGCGCGTCGGTCTTGGCCACCGTCCGGTTGTGCAGGGCGACCGTGTAGCCGTGCCGGGCGAAGTTCCGCGCGATGTTGGAACCCATCACTGCCAGCCCGGTGACCCCGATCTGTGCGGTCGCCTTCTGCGTCGAGCTCATGTGTCGCCTTTCGGTCGGTGGGTTAGAACCAGTATGTCCAGAGATGACGGAGTTCGGTCAGCCACGGCAGTACGACGGCGACCGTCGGGACGACCAGGATCGTGGCCGCGGCAACGTAAGCGGCCGCCGACAGCAGCCGGCTGTTCGGCGGACCGGAGAGCCGGCGCACCCGGACCACGACGCTCGGCCCGCCTGCGGCCAGTGCACCTGTCGGGGTCGGGCCGCAGGCGCAGGTCACCAGGGCGCGGGCCAGCGGGCGCCGGCCACCGGCGCGGACCGCGGCGTCGTCGCCGAGCAGTTCGACGAGCAGACGCACCGCGCTCAGCGCACTGCCGGAGCGGACGAACCGCGGGAACGCGGTGTGCACCGCCGTGAACCCCTCCAGCACCAGATCGTGGCGGGCGCGCAGGTGCGCCCGCTCGTGGCGCAGTATGGCGGCGAGTTCCGGGTCGGTCAGAGCCGACAGCGTGCCCCGGCTGAGCACGACTCGGCTGCGCACACCCGGCAGGCAGTACGCCAGCGGTTCGTCCACGTCGAGCACCCGGACCCCGCCGAGTTCACGCGCACCCAGCAGATCGACCATCATCCGGTGGTGCGACCGGCGGCGGCGGGTGCCGATCGCCACGTGAATCACGGCGATCATCAGGCGGGCGCCGATCAACAGCGTCACCCCGAACACCAGCACCGCGCTCAGCCGCATCGGGGCGCCCAGCGCCGCGAATTCGTCCGGGCCCGGGGAGAACAGCCGCGCTGCCAGCGCCAGACCGGCGCTGAACGCCGACAGCACGGCAGCAAGCGCGATCGATTGCCACAGCACCACCGCGGCCCGGGGCGCACGCATGGGCCAAGCGGCCCGCGCCAGCAGAGCCGGGACCGGCCCCGCCAACGCCAGCGCGAGGATGCTGAACACCAGGGCCGACACGCCTGTCAGTCTCCACTAGGCGTGCGCCGCCCGCCAGCAGATCCGCCGTGATTCTTCCCGGCCGGGCTCAGCGGTGCTTGGTCTCCAAGTCAGCGAGCGCCCGGCGCAGCGCGTCGGCCTCGTCGGCGCCGACGCGCTCGACGAAATGCACCAGTGCCGCGTGCCGGTCTCCGGAGTCGTGGGCCTGAGCCAGCGCGTCGACCATCAGGCCGGCAACGAGTTCGTCGCGTCCGTTCGTCGGGGCGTATCGGTGGGCACGGTCGTCACGGATCTGGGTCACCAGGTTCTTGCGTGCCAGCCGCTGCAAGACGGTCATCACGGTGGTGTAGGCCAACTCGCGGCGCTCACACAGGGCTTCGTGGACCTGGCGAACCGTCTGTGACTCCTCGGCAGCCCAGAGATGGTCCATGACCTCGCGCTCGAGATCCCCCAGGCCGGTCAATCTGGCCATTTCCCCACCTTCGTATCAGTCCAGGCTACCCCGGTACTACCGAAGGTCGTACCCCCTGTCCATCGAACAACTCAGCGGGGAAACAAAAAGTTCCACCTCGGTCAAGGACGGCACCCGCAGATGCGGTGGGCTCGTCCCGCGGTGTAGACACTGAAGACGTGGCCGACTTCGTACCGCCGGAACTCTCCGCCCCCTTCGACGCCCAGATCGGACTGGTCTACACCGAGGTGACACCCGACGGGGTGAAAGCTGAACTGACCGTCACGCCGTCACTGCGTCAGCCGATGGGCATCGTGCACGGCGGCGTCTGGTGTTCGGTGGTGGAGTCGCTGGCCAGCGTTTCGGCCTACGTCTGGCTCTCGGCCAACGGGGGCGGCAACGTCGTCGGGGTCAACAACAACACCGACTTCCTGCGCGCGGTCACCGAGGGCACGGTGTACGCGGCCTCCGAACCGGTGCACCGGGGCCGGCGCCAGCAACTGTGGCTTGTGATCATCCGGGATGAGGGTGACCGGGTGATCGCCCGCGGCCACGTGCGCCTGCAGAACCTGGAGCTCGTCGCTTAGCAGACTCAGCGGGGATGGCCGGCCAGGCTCAGGGTCAGCCGCGCACCGCCCAGCGGGCTGTTGCCCAATTCCGCTGTGCCACCGTGCAATTCGGCCTGCTGTGCGACGAGGGCAAGCCCCAGGCCAGAACCCGAGTGGGAGGCCGTCGAGCCCCGGGAGAACCGTTCGAACACCGCCGCGCGTTCGGATTCGGGCACACCGCGGCCGTTGTCGTCGATGGTGATCCGGACCTCGCCGCCCACGCCGCCGGCCCCCAGTCGCACCTCGGTGGCGCCGCCGTGGCGGACCGCGTTGGCGATCGCGTTGTCGATCACCAGCCGCAGACCCACCGGCATGCCGACCATCAGCACCGCGGGGGAGGGCACCAGCGAGACGCGAAGTTGCGGATAGACCCGTTCGGCGTCGTGCGCGGCCCGATCGAGCAGTTCGGTGATGTCGAATGGGACGAAGTCGTCAGCGGTCGTCAGCTGGCCCTGCGCCAGCCGCTCCAGCGCCGTGAGCGTCGCCTCGATCCTGGTCTGGGTGCGGATGGTGTCGCCGATGACCTCGTCGCGCTGCTCAATGCCGAGATCGAGGGTCGAGAGGACTTCCAGGTTGGTGCGCATCGCGGTCAGCGGCGTGCGCAGTTCGTGCGAGGCCACCGCGGCGAAGTCCCGCGCCGCCTCCAGGGCCGCCCGCGTTTTGGCCTGCTCGTCGCCGATGCGGGCGAGCATGCCCTCGACGGCCTCGCCGATCTCGACCGCCTCGCTGACCCCGCGGACCTGGACCTCCTCGGGCTTGGACTGGGCGTTGATGGCCCTGGCCTGCTGAGCCAGCAGCCGGAAGGGGTCGATCATGATCAGCGAGAAGAACCAGCCGACCAGGACGGTGCCGACGATGACGCCGCCGCAGATTCCCACCACCCGCCAGTGCAGTTCGGCGATCCGCCGCTGGGTCTCGGCCACCGGAGCGCCGAGTGCGATCGAGGCTCCGGCCACCGAGAAGGTCCGAACCCGGTACTCGACCCCGTTGATGGTGGTGTTCGCGTAGCCGTCGGAGAGTTTGGGCAGCACGATGTCGGTGGGAACCGACGTGGTGACCTCGCCGGGACCGACCCGCACCGTCCGCACCAGATTGCCGTCGGGACTCGGCGACTCGGGCGCCGGCGGACTCGACAGCAGGGTGCTGAAGTCTCCGAGGCTGCTGACCGAATCCAGGCGACGGTCCAACTGGCTGTACTGGTCATGGATGACACCGATCCACACCCAGGTCCCCAGTGTGAGCACCAGGATCACCACCGACAGCGCCGCCGTGATGACGATCGTGCGCAGCGAGAGCATCCGGGTCGGCAGACGCCGAAGCAGGCGGTAGACGACGTCCTTGGGCTTCACCATCGCAGCGACCGGTCCGGCACGCACACGCGGCCGCGCCCGGCTAGAGGCTGTCGGCCAGGACCAGCCCGCGCTGGGGCAGATTGCAGCGGGTGCGGAAGTCGCGCGACGGCTGCCGGATGGCATCCAGGTCGGCGCGGACGCCGGGATTGGCGTTGAGGTAGGCCTCAGTCTGGTCGCGGACCGCCTGCTTGGGCTGACCCTGCAGGTCGGTGAAGAAATTGTTCACATCGGGGTGGGCGAAGAGGTAGCTCGCCATCGCCGCGGAGACACCCGACATCACGCCGGTCATGTCGGCGGAGGTGCAGCCGGGGGGAAGGTCGTCGGCGTGGGCCAGACCCGCGGAGCCGGAGAACACCGCGGAGCCGAAGAACACGGCCCCGGCGCCGAACGCGGCGAGCGCCGCACGAACTGTCGATCGACGTACCGCTGTCATGGTGTCCCCTTGCCTCGAAGTGCTTGGCCGCCATGCTATTTGAGCCGGCCGACCGGTCAAGCGGGGACCGGCCCCGCGGCGTCAGTAAGCGGCGATCTGGGGGTCCTCGACGCTCTCGACGATCTCCTCGAGTTGCTCGATCCTGGTGCGGGCGTAGGCCTGCTGCTCGGTGATGGTGAGCTGGCCGCGGTGGCTGCCGACGAGAGTGCCCATCCACGACAGGGCGGTGATCAGCCGTGCCTTGAATCCGACGAGGTAGATCAGGTGCAGGAACAACCAGGACAGCCAGCCGATGAAGCCACCGAACTCCAGAGGACCGACTTTCACCACCGCCGAGTACTTCGACACGGTGGCCATCGAGCCCTTGTCGAAATACTTGAACGGCTCACGGAAGGCGGGGTTCGCGCCCTTGAGTTCGGCCTTGATCAGTTTGGCCGCGTAGCGGGCGCCCTGAATGGCGCCCTGCGCCTGGCCCGGGACGCCGTCGACGAGGGCCATGTCGCCGACGACGAAGACCTCCGGATGCCCCGGGACGGTCAGGTCGGGCAGCACCTTGATGCGTCCGGCACGGTCGACCTCCGCGCCGCACTGCTCGGCGATGAGTTTGGCCAACGGGCTGGCCGCGACGCCGGCGGACCACACTTTGGTCTGACATTCGATGCGTTCTTCGGTGCCGTCGCCGTACTTGACGTTGATGCCGTTGCGGTCGACGTTGGTGACCATCGCGCCGAGCTGGATCTCAACGCCCAGCTTTTCCAGCCGGTCGGCCGCTTTCTTTCCGAGCTTGGCACCCATCGGCGGCAGCACTGCCGGAGCGGCGTCGAGCAGGATCACCCGGGCCTTGGTGGAGTCGATGTGCCGGAAGGCGCCCTTGAGGGTGTGGTCGGCCAGTTCGGCGATCTGGCCGGCCATCTCGACGCCGGTCGGGCCCGCGCCGACCACCACGAAGGTGAGCAGCTTGGCGCGGCGTTCCGGGTCGCTGGAACGTTCGGCCTGCTCGAAGGCGCCGAGGATGCGGCCACGCAGTTCGAGAGCGTCGTCGATGGTCTTCATGCCCGGCGCCCATTCGGCGAAATGATCGTTACCGAAGTAAGACTGACCCGCCCCGGCGGCGACGATCAGCGAGTCGTAGGGCGTGCGGTAGGTGTGGCCCAGCAGCACCGAATCGACGGTCTTGTTGGCCAGGTCGATCTTGGTGACCTCGCCCAGGAGAACCTGGCAATTCTTGTTGTTGCGCAGGATCACCCGAGTCAGCGGGGCAATCTCGCCCTCCGAGATGATGCCGGTCGCCACCTGGTAGAGCAGCGGCTGGAACAGGTGGTGCGTGGTCTTTGCGATCATCTTGATGTCGACGTCGGCACGCTTGAGCGTCTTGGCGGCATTGAGCCCACCGAAGCCCGAGCCGATGATCACGACCTTGTGCTTTTCCGACGGAGTGGCGCCGGGATGAGTCATGTTCGCTCCTGAGTTAACCCACGACAGTGAGGTATACCTTAGCCACCGATCCCGTTCCGTTGCGCAGTATCACCGCCCAACGACCGGCCGAAGTGCCGCGCCGACCGCGGCGATCGACCCTGGCACGTAGGACGGCAGGTTCACGATCACCCCGTCGATGCCGGCGTCGACCACGTTTTTCTGCACCGTCTCGGCCATCCGATCGGGACTTCCGACCACCATCCGGCCCCGCATCGCGGCGGGCAAGGTGTCCTCGCTGACCTTCGGATCGGGAATCGCCGTCAGCAGCACGCTGGTCTCCAACGTCGCCGGATCCCGGTCGGCTTCGTCGCAGCGGCGCAGCAGAGCGTCGACTTTGCCCGGTAGTTCGTCGAACCCGGCGATGACGTTGAGGTGGTCGAAATACCTCGCGGCCAGCCCGAAGGTCTTCTTCTCCCCGCGGCCGCCGATCATCAGTGGGATGTGGTCGCGCATGCGAGGCACCGCGAAGGCGCCCTCGGTGCGGTAGTACTTGCCCTGGAAGGTGACCGGCCGGCCGGCGATCATCGGAATGAGGATCTGCAGTGCCTCTTCCAATTTGGCGAACCGCTCGGTGAACGTGCCGAACTCGAAACCGAGCTGGTCGTGCTCAAGTTCGAACCAGCCGGTCCCGACGCCGAGCACCGCGCGTCCCTGGCTGACGACATCGAGCGTGGTGATGATCTTGGCCAGCAAGGTCGGATTGCGGTAGGTGTTGCCGGTCACCAGGGTGCCCAGCAGCACTTCCTGGGTCGCGGTGGCCAGTGCGCCGAGGGCGGTGTAGGCCTCCAGCATGGGCTGGTCGGGGGTGCCGAGCATCGGCAGTTGGTAGAAATGGTCCATCACGAAGACGGCGTCGAACCCGGCGGCCTCGGCCTCGCGCGCCTGGGCGATCACGGTGGGGAACAGCTCGGAGACCGGCGTGCCGTAGGAGAAGTTGGGGATCTGCAGAGCCAGTCGGATCGTCACGATCCGACAATACGGTTCAGTGGATGATCACGGGCCGACAGTAACGGCTCAGCGGTAGGAGACGGCGGCTCCCCGGCCGACGTGCAGGGTCTGGCCGGTGATGTGCCGGGCGGCTGGCGTCGCCAAAAACACTGCGAGGCGGGCGATTTCAGCCGCAGTCGACGGTGGATGTGCGTCGAGGCCGGCGTATCCCGGTTGGACGGGCCGACCGGATGCCACCGCGTTGATGGTGATTCCCCGGGCGCCGAAGTGGTCGGCCTGGGCGGCGGTCCAGGAGGACAACGCCGCTTTGGCCGCCACGTCCGGCCCGGATTCGGCGCCGGCTCCGGCCGGCATCACCGAGACGATGGACCCGCCGGAGCGCAGGTGATCACTGGCCGCCTGCACCGTGAGCACCGCGGAGACGACGGTGCGGTCGAACGCCGAGCGCCACACCACTGCACTGTCGGTCAGGGTGAATGCCCGGGGGTCCCCGCCGATCCACGCCGGAACCGCGACGACGACGACGGCGTCGAGGTCGTACGGAAAGCCGGCCCGGGCATACGCCAGGCTCGCCGGGTCAGCGGTGTCGCAGACGACGGCGTCGGCCTGCAGGTCTCGGGCGACGCCGTCCAGCGCGTCGGCGTCCGCACCCACCAAGACCAGGCGATCGCCGGCGCGGTGGAACTGTTCGGCGACGACCCGCCCGAGTTCGGTGTCGGCGCCGGTCACCAGCACATCCATCGAAAACCTCCCCCTTCAGGACCCCTCCAGGACTTGAGCCGGAACGCTACTCGACGGGGTCACCGGGGTGAACCGTCTTTTAGGGTGATGCGGATGAGGCCGTCCGCCGCAGCGTTGCCGAGGTGGGTGTATCTGCCGGCCTGCGCCGGGGCGCTTTTCGTCGTCCTGCCGCTGGGGGCCATGGCTTTTCGGGTCGACTGGACCCGGTTCGGGGCGCTGGTGGGCAGCCCGCCGTCGAGGATGGCGCTGCTGCTCAGCCTGCGCACCGCAACCGTGAGCACGCTGTTGTGCCTGCTGCTGGGGGTGCCGCTGGCTCTGGTTCTCGCCCGCCACGGGGGGCGGCTGACGCGACTGGTGCGTCCACTGATCCTGCTGCCGTTGGTGCTTCCCCCGGTGGTCGGCGGCCTCGCCCTGCTGTACGTATTCGGCCGGCTGGGCCTGCTTGGCCACTATCTGGAGGCATGGGGGGTGCGGCTGGCGTTCACCACGACGGCAGTGGTGTTGGCCCAGACGTTCGTCTCGCTGCCATTCCTGGTCATCGCTCTGGAGGGCGCCGCCCGGACGGCGGGGCGCCGGTACGACGTGGTGGCCGCCACCCTGGGGGCCCGGCCCTCGGTGGTGTTCTGGCGGGTGACATTGCCACTTCTGGCGCCCGGCCTGCTGTCCGGCACGGTGCTGGCGTTCGCCCGGGCGCTGGGGGAGTTCGGCGCCACCCTGACCTTCGCCGGGTCTCGGCCCGGCGTGACCCGAACCCTCCCGCTGGAGATCTACCTGCAGCGGGAGGCCGATCCGGACGCGGCGATCGCGCTGTCCATGATGCTGATCGGGGTGGCTGCGGTCGTGGTCGTGGCGCTGGGCGCACGGCGCCTCGCCGGGTGGGGCGGTCAGGCGGATTCCGATGGCTGATCTGCAGGTTGCCGCGACCGTCACCGCGCGCGGGTTGGACGTGTCGTTCACCGTTGGCGCCGGGGAGGTGTTGGCGCTATTGGGCCCCAACGGCGCCGGGAAGTCGACGACGGCGGCGGTCGTCGCGGGACTGCTGCGGGGCGATCCGGCGACGGTACGAGTGGGTGAGCGGACGTTGACCGACACCGGCCGCGGGGTCTTCGTCCCGGTTCATGACCGGCGGGTGGGCCTGCTGTCGCAGGATCCGCTGCTGTTTCCGCATATGACGGCGCTGGGCAACGTGCTGTTCGGGGCCGGCCGTGGAGCAGCGGGGCGGCAGCGGGCGGTGGGCTGGCTGGAGCGGGTGGGCGCGGCCGAACTGGCCGGCCGCCGGCCGGGGGAGTTGTCGGGAGGGGAGGCCCAGCGGGTGGCGCTGGCCCGGGCACTGGCAGCCGACCCGGATGTGCTGGTCCTCGACGAGCCGCTGGCCGGTCTGGACGTGACTGCGGCAGCGGCGATGCGGGCACAGTTGCGCTCGGTGTTGTCCCGTGACGGCCGCGCGGTGGTGCTGATCACCCACGACCTGCTGGACGTTCTCGGCCTGGCGGATGGGGTTGCGGTGATCGAGGATGGCCGTATCGCCGAGAGCGGTGCGGTCGCCGACCTCCTGGCCGCTCCGCGCAGCCAGTTCGGGGCGCACATCGCGGGCGTCAATGCGGTGGGCGGGGTGGTGGAATCTCCCGGTGTGCTGCGCGCCGTTGGGCACACCTGGTACGGCCGTGCCGCCGGACCTCTGGGGCGGGGCGCCGAGGCAGTGGCCGTGTTCGCTCCGGCGTCGGTCGCCGTCTACCGCGAGCGTCCCCACGGCAGCCCGCGCAACAGCATATTCGTCCAGCTCACCGCCTTGCAGATGGTGGGCGGTGTGGTCCGGGTACGCGGCGTCGCCGTGGCCGGTCAGGCGACCGGAATTGCCGCGGACGTCACGCCAGAGGCCGTCGCCGATCTCCGGCTCGGTGTCGCCGACCGGGTGTGGTTCTCGGTGAAAGCGCAGGAGATCGGCATCCATGCGGCAGGCCGAAACGGTCGTTGAGTCCGCAACCGACGGATCCCGACACAGCCGACCACGGAACTTGCGTCACGGAGGTAACACGGTAGGTTTTGCGCCATGACGCAGTCGGATCCGACTCCACGCCCGCGCCTGCTGACCGCATTGGCCGCCGCCGCTCTCGCCAGCGCCACCGCTGTCACGATCGCTCTGCCGACCACGGCCACGGCCGATCCGGTGCCGCCGCCGCCCCCTGCGACGAGCACTGCCGCCCCGCCACCCGCGGCCCCGCCGCCGCCGCCGGCCGATCCGAACGCGCCTCCGCCGCCACCGGCGGCCCCAGCCCCAGCTGCGGCACCCGCGGC
>CAIRCP010000048.1 GCA_903877095.1 uncultured Actinomycetes bacterium
GCTCGTCGATCTTGGCGCGAACACGGTCGGTCGGGGATACTCGTGCAGGCACGGGCGTGGGTCCTTTCTTCGATGACTTGGTAGGTCTCGAAACAGAACCTACGCCCGGCCCCCATTTACACCGGTTTCAGGACGCGACCCTTTGTCGCCGTCAGCCTCCCGCGTCTACCCGACAGTTCGCTGACAACACCGGGACTCCTTGAGGTCGCGATTGCGCTGGTGTTGATCTTCGTCCTGCCGACGATCGTCTCGACCGCCATCTGCTATTCCGTCGCCAGTACCGACGAGCACCCGGCAACTCGGCCGCACCGGACGCGGTGGGCTCAATCCCGGCGAAAGGGAAACGCCAGGAAGTGATAGTTGTGGCCGTCGGCCTCGAACTCCGCCAGCACGGTAGCCCCCAACTTCGTGGTCGTGGTGTGCAGCGAGCGGGGGTTGTCGGCGGACACGAACAGCACCGCGAGGTCGAAGCGGTCTCGGTACTCCTTGGCGGTGACGGCGTTGAAAGCGGAGTAGATCCCTTGTCCGCGTGCGTCTTCGGCGATGCACACCGGCCCTCGGATGGCATAGCGCTGTTCGGCGATCAGCGCGCCATTGAACTCGACCGTCTCGGCGAGGCTGACCATCGCACTGACGACCGCGGGGAGGCCGGGCGCTTGGGGCGGCGGCGCTGTCATGGCGATGAAGCCGGCGACGGCGTCGTCGATGATCGCGACGTGCAGTCCGCCGTCGGCGACGGTCTGCTCGAACCATTCGCGGGAATGCAGGACCGAGATGAAGCCCTCCGCGCGTCGGGAAGGATCCAGATTGCCGACGTAGTAACGGGATTCGAGTGCCAGCAGCCCGTCGACGTCGGTCTGGGTCGCCAGCCGGATCGTGGCGCCTTCGGTGCTCATCTCACCCGTCTCCCCTGCGGTGTTGGACGGCACCGAGGGTACTGAACCTAACAGTGGCCGGCCAGCGGCCAACCCACCAGCGCCAGTCGCCCGGCCACCTGGTTGACCTCGTTGCTGTTGGGCTCCTTGGCGATGACGGCCCGAACGGCCTCACGGATCTGCCTGGCTGTGACGGGGCTGTCGGGATCGCTTTCCTTGAGGATGTACCAGGTCGCCCGGACCACCTCATCCTCCTCCAGGGTTCGCGCCAGCAGCGCCAGCAGCGGGTAGTAGTCCGTCTGCGGAACTCCGTCGGGGTACCCCTTGTGGAGCCAGTCGAGAACGGACTGGAAGTGGCTCGACGATGTCGATTCGGCGCTGGTCATCACACCCTCATTTCTTGGGGAACATCGGGAACAGGTCGACACCGAAGTGGTTCCACGCGACGGCGGTGACGATCACGAAATCGACCACCACCCGTTGGTGAAGTCGAACGCCAGCGCTGTGGCGATCAACAGCCCGAGAATGATTGCTTCGGTACTCACCGTGCTCATTCTGCGAGGGTGGGCGGCAAGGGCGCCAACCCAGTTCGGTGAAACGTTCGACTGTTCATCTACTCTTCAGCCGCTGGGAGGGAGTTAACCTTCCGGTAACAACGATGTTGCCAAAATAGGCTAGTTTGCGCCGGTGGAAGTACACCTGGACGGCTACACCGTTGTCGACGACGAAGACGACGATCCGATTCTGCTCGATCCCCAAGGCGTCGCGGTCGACACCTGGCGTGAGCACTATCCCTACGACGAACGGATGTCCCGGCCCGACTACGAGGAGCAGAAGCACGTCCTGCAGGTCGAGCTACTGAAGCTGCAGAACTGGACCAAGGCCAACGGTTTGCGGCACGTCATCGTGTTCGAGGGCCGCGACGCCGCCGGCAAGGGCGGCACCATCAAGCGGTTCATGGAGCACCTCAATCCCCGCGGAGCGCGCGTCGTGGCGCTGGAGAAGCCGACCGAAAAGGAAAGCACCCAGTGGTATTTCCAGCGCTACGTCAATCACCTGCCGTCGGCGGGAGAGTTCGTCCTGTTCGACCGGTCCTGGTACAACCGCGCCGGGGTCGAGCGGGTGATGGGCTACTGCACACCCAAGCAGCACGCTGAATTCGTCCGCCAGGTACCGCTTTTCGAACAGATGCTCGTCAACGACGGGATCAGCCTGATCAAGCTGTGGTTCTCGGTGTCGTCGTCGGAGCAGCGCACACGCTTCACGATCCGGCACGTCGACCCGGTCCGGCAGTGGAAGCTCTCGCCGACCGACCTGGCCTCGCTGGACAAGTGGGATGACTACACCGCGGCCAAAGAGGACATGTTCAACTGGACCGACACCGAGGTGGCGCCGTGGACGGTCATCAAGAGCAACGACAAGAAGCGGGCCCGGGTCAACGCGATGCGCCATGTGCTGAGCAAGTTCGACTATGACGGCAAGGATTACGAGGCGGTCGGCCAGCCCGATCCGCTGATCGTCGGGCGGGCGCTGTCGGACTCGGACTGAGGCCGCCAGCGCGGTATCGCCGCATTGCCGCTTCTACAGCTATACGGCGGTGTGACAGCGGCCGAGCTTTCGGGACGTGCTCGAGACGAAGTTACTGGAAGTCGTTGTCCGCCAAAGCGATAACGTCACGAATCACCTCGGCGGCGCCGGGTCCCCACACTTTGACCTCCATCTCGTCGCCGTGGCGGCCGTCGAGGGTCATCACCGAGGTGAGGCTGTCGGCGGGCACCCAGGGCGAATCCTGGGTGCGGTTGCGCAGTTCGGCGCGCACGTCGTGGCGGGCGATCTCGCCGACCAGCCGGGCGGCCGGTCGGGCGTGCAGACCGTGCGGGGTGGCCAAAACGAAAGCGCCGGTGCGGAATTCGGTGCCGGGGTTGGTCTGGGACGCCGACGCCGGCCCCTGCGGTTGCAACTGGGCGATCTTGGCGTCCAGTGCCGAGCACGCCTCGGCGCAGACCCGGTGGGTGTCGGCTCCCCCGGCAGCGGTCACCGCCGCGACGACGAGACCCTCGACCAGAGGGGCCGGGCACAGCACCACCCGGTCGCGGACGTCGTCGTCGATGAGGTCCAGCGCCAATTCGGCCGACAGCACCGCACTGCCCAGATCCATCAGCACCACCACGCCCTGGCCCTGATCGGCGGTGGCGATGGCATCGGCGATGGCGGTCGCGTCGGTACCGAAGGTGGAGTCGTCCAGGCCGGCGGCGACCGCGATGGTGACGTCGGTGTCGTGAATCATCTGCTGCGCCAACGCAACCGCCGCCTGGGCCAGCGCACGGCTGTGGCCGACGACGACCAGTCCGACGGTCATGCGGCCGGGCCTGCTGCGGCGGTGGCGGCCGCGGCGATCAGCATCGCCGATGAGGCCGCCCCGGGGTCGAGGCGGCCGGCGCTGCGCTCGCCGAGGTAGCTGGCCCGGCCCTTGCGGGCGACCAGGGGCAGGGTGGCGTCGCGGCCCGCTGCGGCGGCGTCGGCGGCCTGCCGCAGCGCCCCGGGCAGCCCGGCCCCGGCGGACAGGGCCGCGTCGAGGGCGTCGACCGCCGGGGTGAGCGCGTCGACCATCGTCTTGTCGCCGGGTTCGGCGTGGCCGCGGGCGACCACACCGTCGACGCCGGCCCGCAGTGCCGCGGCGAACGTCGTCGCATCCACGGCGGTGTTGGGCCCGAGCGCGGGGCCCATCCGCAGCAACAGCGTCCCGTACAGCGGGCCGGCGGCCCCGCCCACCGAACTGATCAGGGTGGTGGCGACCAGCTTGCTCAGCGCCGCCAGATCCGCGGGGACGCCGTCATCGAGTTTGGCGACGACGGCCTTCATGCCGCGGTCCATGTTGAGGCCGTGGTCGGCATCGCCGATGGCGGCATCCAGATCGGTGAGGTATTGCGCGTTTTCAGTTGTGAGCCGGTCGAATTCGCGCAGCCAGGCGGTGAGGAACGCGGCGTCGACGGTGTCGTTCGCCACTTAGCAGCCCTTCCGCAGCGCCGGGGTGTTGACCGGGTGGTCCCACAGGTCGACCAGAAGGTCGTCGGCCTTGAGCAGGGTGACCGAGCAGCCCGCCATGTCCAGGCTGGTGACGTAGGAGCCGACCAGTGATCGCGCGACCGTGATGCCGGCCTTGTCCAGCAGGGCGGCGACCTCGCCGTACATCAGGTACAACTCGATGAGCGGCGTGCCGCCCATGCCGTTGACGAACGCGATCACCGGGCCGGTGAAGTCGAAATCGGACAGGATCGGTTCGACCAGCATCTCGGCGATCTCGCGGGCCGGACGCACCGGCGTGCGCCGCCGCCCGGGCTCGCCGTGGATGCCGATGCCGACCTCCATCTCATCCTCGGGCAGGTCGAAGGTGGGGTGGCCGACCGCGGGGACCGTGCACGAGGTCAGCGCCATCCCCATGCTGCGGGACTCGGCGTTGACCCGGCGGGCGAAGGCGGCCACCTGTTCCAGCGGCGCGCCGCGGTCGGCGGAGGCACCGGCGATCTTCTCCACCAGCAAAGTGGCGCCGACGCCGCGCCGGCCCGCGGTGTAGGTGCTGTCCTGGACGGCGACGTCGTCGTTGACCAGGACGGTGTGCACGTTGACGCCCTCGGCGGCGGCGAGTTCGGCGGCCATCTCGAAGTTCATCACGTCGCCGGTGTAGTTCTTGACGATGTGCAGCACCCCGACGCCGCCGTCTACGGTCGTCGTCGCGGCCACGATCGGGTCGGGCACCGGGGAGGTGAAAACCTCACCGGCACAAGCGGCGTCGAGCATCCCCGGCCCGACGAAGCCGGCATGCAGCGGCTCGTGGCCGGACCCTCCCCCGGAGACCAGGCCGACCTTGCCGGCCACCGGGGCGTCGCCGCGGTAGACCACCCGGTTGACGTGGTCGACCCGCAGTTCGGGGTGCGCGGCGGCGAACCCGCGCAGTGCGTCGGCGACGACGTCGGCGGGGTTGTTGATGAGCTTTTTCACGGGGTGAAGATTACGGGGGTGGGGGGTGGAGTCACGTGGGTTTTGGGGCGAAATGGCGGTCGTCGGCTGGGCCGGTGCGCAGTAGACCCGTTTGGTTCCTATTCCCATAACGGTGACATCTGAGAGGTCTCGCCCCGTGGGGCGGGCTGGAAGGCTTTCGCTGTGCCCTGGCATTCTTCCCGAGGTCCCGCGTCGTGGCGCGATTCGCGGTCTAACTGACCAAGAGTTGCGGACACACGTGTACGGCTCTGGTCCCACATGGATAGTTTGGCGGGTTCGGCAATGTAATCTGCAACGCCGTCCTCACCCTCCATTTGCTCTTCGCCCTCACCACTCTGCGTCTTCTGCGACAGAAAGTCCGGTGAGCTCCTCAACCATGCACCTGACTGAATCATGCACGGCAGTAATCGATCCGGCCGCAATCTGATCGAGTACAGCCTCAACATCGAGACCGGTCGCGCAGATCTGGGCCGGCGTCACGTCTGCTTTCGAGGTGATGCGCAGGTTGGGGCCGGACGTGGGGCTATGTGCTGCGTAGATCAGTCCGGCCCGCCTGTGGCCGACCGATCCAGCTAGGGCGTACGCGTAGGTGAAGAGCTGGTACACGTCGCCGGATGCAAGCTTTTTCGCATCGTAGAGCTTGTACTTGATGTCCACCGGTACGCGCCGTCGGGATGCGGCCTCAGTGATGATCATGTCCGGCCGAATCGTGCTGTAGGTTCGCCCCGTCGACTCATCCACGACAACTGCTTTGAGCGTTACTTGAGTTGAGGCCTGCAAGCGAGTGCTGTTGAGAGCGTTGGTCACCAATGTGGTGACGAATTTCTCGAAGATCGCGTTCATGTTCAACATGAACGCGTTTACCCCGTGGTGGACGGAGCTGTGTAGATCGCTGAGCGCCATTCCCTTCAGGATCAGCCGGGCCAACTCGTGGGCAGCCCGATATCGTGCGTTCCGCCGGTCGTAGTGGATCCTGCTCCTGTACCAATCAGGGTCGAGTGACCGCGGTTCACAAACTCCGGTGAACAAATCCGAGAGGGAACGAGTGTCAGTTGCAAGCCGGCTGCTGCGAACCCGTCTCGACGCGACTGCGAGCGCGGCACCCAGTAGTTGGTTCTCAGGTATGGGCCTTGCCCCCGTGTAGTGGACACGGGATTTGTGGTTAGGCGGCTTCGGGCAGCGTAGCGGTCGTCAGGCTCCTTTCGTAGGTCGCGGGGCTGGAATAGCGGCATCGGGAGTGCCGTCGTTTGGTGTTGTAGCGGGCC
>CAIRCP010000049.1 GCA_903877095.1 uncultured Actinomycetes bacterium
CACCGACCACCAGCCCTACCTCGACGCCATCGCCGACGAACTCAACGACCGACCCCGAGCGATCCTCGGATTCCGCACCCCCCGAGAAGTCTTCACCAAACTCCTCACCGACTCCGTTGCTTCCACCGCTTGACACTGCCTCCCCTTCCCGGCGGTACTCCTTTAACTTTAACTTCGCTCCGGGGTGAAGGTCGCGGTGTCGTCCGAATGACCGATCAGCCGGATGAATTCGGTGTCGCCCGACTGGGGGATGGTGGCGACGGCCGATCGCCGCCCTGCTGCGGGCGGGGTACTACGGTTGGACCGAGGGGGAAGTGCCGATGCCGCCGGTCAGTACCAGAGCGACGCGTCCCAGCCGGGCCTCTTCGTTCTAAGAAAGGTATCTATCGTGCTGGCGTCGTTCTTGGCTCTGCCGCTTCCGCTGATTGTGTTGATCTGTGTGCTGGTCCCGGTCCTAGTGGTGACGCCGATCGTGCTGAAGGTGTCCAATTACCATGTAACGGCGGATAGCGATGCGGGGTATGAGGGTCTGGTCGCGTTATTCGGTTTTGTCGGAACGGCGTTCGCGCTGCTGTTGGCCTTCATCATCGTCAACGTTCAGACCGAGCAGACCGCGGCGCAGTCGACGTTGTTCAGTGAGACCTCGACGATGGAGACGATGCTCAAGGAGGTCAAGGCCTTCGATCCGAAGCTGACTCCGGAGATCAAGGGCCTGGTTCTTGACTATCTGGAGCTCATGCGAACCGACGAGATCGACGTGCGTCCGCCCGCCGGCGGGGATCCGCGCGCCGAGGCGGCGTTCGAGAAGATCCTCGCTCGGATGGACAAACTCGAACGGGACACCCCGGGCGGGGAGGCGCAGGCGGTGCTGGACGAGGCCGAGAAACTCGCCGGCATCCGCGACGAACGGGTCGACACGCCGGCGGGAACCCTCGACGAGACGACGACCCTGATCTGCGTTGTCCTCGCCCTGATCACCGCGATCGTGATGGCACTGCTGCCTGCGCCCCGGCGCTGGGTCAGATGGGTGCAGTCCCTGGGGGTCGCTGCGGCGGTCGGCTTGGTGCTGTCGCTGGTGTTCTACATCGCCTCCGACGCCTACACCGAGTCCCCGGAGGGCCAGCAGATCAAGCGAGTCGAGCAGGTCAAGGTTTAGCCTTCGCCATGGCCGAGACGGTGCCTGAGCAGTTCGGGCCAGCGGGTAGCTGGCGTGACCTGCTGAGCCGTGACTATGTCGGTACCGCCACCGTGCTGGCCGGCGGAGTCGCGATCTACTCGACCAACGAATTCATCACGATGAGCCTGCTGCCCAGCGCGGTCGGCGATATCGGCGGCGAGCGGCTTTATGCCTGGGTCACCACGGTGTACCTGGTCGCCTCGGTGGTCGCCGCCGCCGTCGTCGGCCCGTTGCTGCTCCGGTTCGGGCCACGCCGCTCCTACATGGGCGCGCTGTTGGCGTTCGGTCTGGGCAGTGTGGTGTGTGCACTCGCGCCGACGATGCCGCTGCTGCTGACGGGCCGCCTCGTGCAGGGCCTGGCCGGAGGACTGTTGGCCGGTCTGGGTTACGCGGTGATCAGCGCGGTTCTGCCGCAACGGTTGTGGACGCGGGCTTCGGCGCTGGTTTCCGCGATGTGGGGCGTGGGAACCCTGGTGGGCCCGGCGGTAGGCGGGTTATTGGCGCAATTCGGTTGGTGGCGAGCGGGATTCGGAGTTCTCGCCGCTCTGGCCGCGGCGATGAGCCTGCTCGTTCCGGTGGCGCTGCCCGACCGCGGCGGCGGCACTGCGGTCGGCATCCGCATTCCGGTGTGGTCACTGGTCCTGCTGGGGACCGCCGCGCTCGTCGTGAGTGTCGCGGCGCTGGCACGCACCCCGGTCGGGACGGCGGCGCTGCTGGCGCTGGCCTTTTTTCTGGTCGTGACGTTCGTGATCGTCGACCGGCGGGTGAGCGTTGCGGTATTGCCGCGCAGCACTTTTGGGCCCGGGCGGCTGAAGTGGATCTACCTGACGCTCGGTGTGTTGATGGCCGCGACGATGCCGGATATGTACGTGCCACTCCTCGGGCAGCGGTTGGCTGGCCTTGTTCCGGTGCTGGCGGGCTTCCTCGGCGCCGCCCTGTCGGTGGGCTGGACTGTCGGGGAGATCACCAGCGCATCGGTCGCCGGCACCCGCACCGTGGCGAGAATCGTCTCGATCGCCCCCGTGGTGATGGCGTGCGGGCTGGCACTGGTGGCGCTGGTCACCAGAGAGGCCATGACGCCGGGCGGCGTCGCGGTATGGGCCGTCGGACTGGTCATCGCCGGCAGTGGCATCGGGATGGCGTGGCCGCATCTGTCGGCATGGGCGATGGGCGCCGTCGACGACCCCGCCGAGCAGGCTGTCGCCGCTGCGGCGGTCAACACCGTGCAGTTGATGTGCGGAGCGTTCGGGGCCGGGCTGGCCGGCGTCGTGGCGAACCTTCACGACGTGCCCGATGCCGTCACCGCGCGGTGGATGTTCGCCGTGTTCGCGGTGCTCGCCGCGCTGGCGTGGGTGGCGTCGTCGCGGGCCGCACGACCGGGAGGGATCGCCCTCCCGGCCGTGTGACGTGCCTGCGGTGTCCGGCGGGAGGTAGGTTCGCCTGGGTCCCTACGATCCCCGGAGCGCTCTTGACCGCCGATCTGCCCGCCGCCATCGCCTCTGCCCCGATGTTCGACGGACTGGACCGCGCCCACGTCGAATACCTTGCCGCACAGAGCCGCCCGATCGTCCTGCCGGGCGGGCAGGTGCTGTTCCGGCGCGGTACGCCGTCTACCGGTTTCTACCTGGTGCGTGACGGCCGCATGCAGTTGTGGGTGTCCAATTCCGAGGGCATGGTGAAGGTGTTGGAGATCATCGGTCCCGGCGGTTCGTTCGGGCACGCGGTGATGTTCCTGCGCGACCCCTACCCGGTGGACGCCACGGCTCTGGTCGACACCCACTTGGTGTTCGTGCCGGCCGCCGCGGTGGACCGCATCCTCGACGGCGACCCGGCGATGGCGCGGCTGATGCTGGCCTCGATGGCCAAGCGGCTGCAGGCCAAAGTCCAGGACATCGCGATGCTCTCACTGCAGTCGGCCACCCAGCGGATCGTCGCCTACCTGCTGGGTGCCATTCGCGACGACGTCGAAGACGCGGCGCGGACCGGACCCTCGACAAGGTGTGCGCCTACGCCCACCATGCCCACGCGCTGGGCCACCGCACCGACGACACCGACGCCGGCATCGAGAACGGCCTGGCCTTCCTGGCCTCCGGTCCGTCCGACCTAGACACGCTGCTGGGCCACGCGCTCGAACTCGGCGCGGTGAATCTGAAGGTGATGGCGATGCTCGACGGCGCCAACACCGGCAGCTTCGGCAACCCGGTGCCCACCGGAGTCCGGGTCACCCCGGTGGTCGGCAAAGCCATCCTGGTCTCCGGCCACGATCTGCACGATCTGGACAAGATCCTGCAGGCCACCGCCGGCACCGGCATCAACGTCTACACCCACGGCGAGATGCTGCCCGCGCACGGATACCCCGAACTACACAAGTACCCGCACCTGGCCGGGAACTACGGCGGCGCCTGGCAGGACCAGCACCGCGACTTCACCGCCTTCCCCGGCCCGATCGTCATGACGTCGAACTGCCTGATCGAGCCGCAGCCGGCCTACCGCAACCGGATCTTCACCCTCGGCCCGGTCGGCTGGCCGGGAGTGCGCCACCTGAGCAACGACGATCTGTCGCTGGTCATCAAGGCCGCCCAGGCGCTGCCCGGTTTCACCGAGGACGCCCCGGCCGAGACGGTTACGACGGGCTTCGGGCACAAGGCGGTGTTGTCGGTGGCCGACAAGGTGATCGAGGCCGTCAAAGCGGGGGACATCACCCGGTTCCTGCTTATCGGCGGGTGCGACGGCGCCGCCCCGGGCCGCAACTACTACACCGACGTCGCCGACCACGCCCCGGACAGCACAGTGCTGATGACGTTGAGCTGCAACAAGTATCGGTTCAACAGCCACGAATTCGGCGACATCGGGGGCATTCCGCGCCTGCTCGACGTCGGGCAGTGCAATGACAGCTACTCGGCCATCCAGATCGCGCTCGCACTGGCCGAGGCGTTCGACTGCGGCGTCAACGACCTGCCGCTGAGCATGTTCGTCTCCTGGTTCGAGCAGAAGGCCGCCGCGGTGCTGCTGACGCTGCTGCACCTGGGCATCCGCAACATCCGGCTCGGCCCGAGCCTGCCGGCCTTCCTGACCCCCGCCGCGGTGGACATTCTGGTGGACAGGTTCGCGCTCAAGCCGATCGGCGACCCGGTCGAGGATCTGGCCGCCGCCCTGGCCGGCGCGTAAGTGACCGACACCTTCGAGGAGGCGACCAGCTTCATGTCGACAAAAGTGCCGACTGACACCGGATACGACGTCACCCTGATCACCGCCGATGGTCAGGAGTCGACACTGATCTGCGAAGGTTCGACGACGGTGCTCGAGGCCGCCGAGGACGCCGGCATGATGCTGAAGGCGTCGTGTGAGTCCGGCGGCTGCGGAGCCTGCTCGGCCGTCCTGCGGGGCGGCCGGGTGGAGATGGGCGACCACGACCCGAACGTCGTCGAGGTGCCGGAGGGGCAAGGCGGAATCCTGTTGTGCCGCAGCTTCCCCCGCGCGGACTGCCGTATCGAGCTGCCCTACGACCAGAGCGCGATCGTCATCGGGCCGCCGGTGCGCCACGAGGCGGACGTCACCGGGCTGGACCGGGTGGCCGACGGGGTGGCGCGGCTGACGCTGACTCTGCGTCCCGGCGAGGACGGCTCGTCCTCGGCGGATTTCGAGTCCGGTCAGTTCGTCCGCATCATCGTGCCCGGCAGCCCGCCCGGCAGGGAAGTGCGCCGCGCCTACTCCCCGGCCAACGTGGCGAACTGGGACGGGCAGCTGGAGTTCTACATCCGGCTGCTGCCCGGCGGTGCCATGTCGGATTACCTGTCCGAGCGCGCCGAGGTAGGCGACGTCCTGACGGTGTCGAGCGCCGATGGCGAATTCGGATTGGCGGAGAACGGACTTCGGCCCCGATGGTTCCTGGCCGGTGGTACCGGGCTATCCCCGTTGCTGTCGATGCTTCGCAAGATGGCGGAATTCGGGGAGCCGCAGCCGGCGCGGTTGTTCTTCGGTGTCACCCGGCACGGCGAGGTCTTCGCCCAGGATGAGATCGCGGCACTCGTCGAGGCTTTGCCGGAATTCCGGGCCGACACCCTGGTGTGGAACGCCGACCCGACCTGGGCCGGTCTGGTGGGCAACCCCGTCGAACTGGCGGCGGCCGAGATCGCCCTGCTCGACGAGATGCCCGACGTCTACCTCTGCGGGCCACCGCCGATGATGGACGCCGCTGTGGCCGCGCTCACCGCCGCCGGCGTGCCGGCGGACCAGATTCACCTGGAGAGGTTCGCGGTGTCTTTATGAGCGGCCCGCTCGGTGTCTTTATGAGCGGCCCGCTCGGTGTCTTTATGAGCGGCCCGCTCGGTGTCGATCTGAGCGGCCCGTAACGCACGCAACCGGATTCGGCCACCTCGGTGCGGCTGCTGGATGACGCCCCGAACCCGGGGGCGCTCACCGGGCGCGGTGGTGGTCTGCAGGTCGGCGCGGCACAGCACTTCGCGCAGCACGATCCGCATCTCGGCGAGCGCCAGATTGGCGCCCAGACAGCGTCGGTTTCCGCCGCCGAACGGCAGCCAGGTGGTGGGGGAGAGAGTGGCCCCCAACATCCGCTCCGGGCGGAATTGCGCTGCGTCGTCGTAGACGTCGTCGCGGGCGTGCACCAGGCCGATCCCCGGGACGACCGTCACCCCGGCCGGCAGCAGGTAACCGCCGACCTCGACCGGCTCTTTGAGCACCCGGCCGACGTCGAAGATCACCGGCCGGATCCGCAGGGTCTCCTTGGCGACCGCGTCCAGATAATCGTCACCGGCCGGGTCGCCGGAGGCGCTGGCCTCGGCGGCCGCCACCGCGCGGGCCAGCGTCGCCGGATGGCGGGTCAGCCGCTCCAGCGCCCAGGACAGCGAGTTAGCGGTGGTTTCGTGGCCGGCCAGCAGCAGAGTCATGAGCTGGTCACGCAGTTCGGTGTCGGTCATCTGGCGGCCCTGCTGGTCGGCCGCCCGCATCAGCATGGCCAGCGCGTCGGGACGCTCGGCGAGGTTCGGGTCGACGCGACGTTCGGCGATCTCGGCGTAGAGCAGCGCGTCGGCCTCGGCGAGGTTGCGCCGCAGCGACCGCCACAGCCAGCGCCGCTGCAGCCGGGGCCGGGCGATCGCCACGGTGTCGAACGCGCTCAGGCTGAGCAGGCGCGGCAGCGCCGCCCGCAGGGCGCCCAGCCGATCCGGGTCGCTGGCGCCGATCGCGGTTCGCAGGATGACCTCAAGGGTGATCTGCGCCATCTTCGGCGCCACCGGGAACTCCGTGCCCACCGGCCAGCCGGCCACGTTGTCGGCGGCGATCTGGGCGATCAGACCGCTCTGCCGGGCCACCGCGTCACGGTGGAACGGCGCCAGCATCAGCCGACGCCGGTCGCGGTGCACCTCGCCGTCGACCACCAGCACCGAACTGCGGCCCAGCACCCCCGCCAGCATCGAATTCGCTTCGCCCGCATGGTAAATCCGCGGGTCACCGGCGAACACGGTCTTGATGTCGTCGGGGTCCGCCAGATAGACGGCATCGCCAAATCCGCCCAGGCGCACGGTGAACACGTCGCCGTAGCGGCGCCGCCAGGCAAATGCGCACGCCGACCACCAGCGCATCATCAGCGCGATCTGCAGGCTGGCCGGCAAGCGTGGGCCGGGAGGCAAACTTCCCATGGCTCAACCTTACGGACGCAGCGTCGTCGAGGGCCTCGAGCATCCTCCCGGAGTTACGACGGCGGCTTCAGCGACGAGGACCGCAAGACGGCGATGGGGCAGTAGCCGCTCAGGCGTCGGCGGTCGCGGCCGTCTGCGCCGTCAATACCGTGTCCGTCGGGGCGGTGCGTTCCCACAGCACCGCCCCGACGCACGCGGTGATCACCCACGCGGTTCCCAGCACCCCGCACCAGGTCATGATCGCCATGGCGACGCCGATCGGCCCGAAGTTCGCCCAGGCGTCGATCACCCCCGGGAAGATCAGCCGCCCAGCGACCGGCACGATGATCCCGTCGATCACCACACCGGCGAGTCCGGCCAGCGCAAGGTACTTGAATCCGTGGCCGCCATCGCGCACGAGCATCAGTGGCGTCAGCGACCAGAACACCCACACCGGGATCAGTGCGATCACGAACATCAGCACCTGCGTCGCGCCGGTGTATTCCGCGCCGAAGGCGATCCGCTCCCGCAGCACCAGCATCATCAGGTACAGCAGAAACCACAGCGCGCCGCGTGCCAGCTTCTGTCCGGTCCCGAACTGTTCGCGCCGCCAGGCCTTGGCGAAGACGCTTGCCACCATGATCGACATCGGAATGCCCCACACCAGGAAGGCTGCGACGCCGACGAAGGTCCAGATCGACCGTAGGGCCGCGGTGTCCCCGAACGCCCCGCGAACGGTGTCGCTGGTTGAACCGGACAGACCCAGTTCGCGAATCCAGACGGTGCCGGGACTGACGTTCTTCGCGAAGCCCGTGAAATAGCTGAATCCGAGGATCATCAGCGGGATGACGACGGTGAACAGCTGCACCGACACCAGCACGCCCTGATTTGCGCCGTCAATCTCCTTGAAGCGCAACATGACTGCTTTGAGCGGGCTGAGCGCCCGCGACTCGGCCAGCCGACGGCGACGCTCGGCGAGGTGGTGATGAACGTCGTCGTGTCGGACACTCCCCATGGGGACTGAACGTACAGCCCGTCAGTCCTCGATGCTGAGCGCCTGGGTGGGGCAGTTCTCGCAGGCCTGCTCCAGGTCGATCCGGCGGTCCTCCGAGATGTCGTCGATCAGGATGTTCAGCGCTCCGTCGGGGCCGATCTCGAAGATGTCCGGGGCGGTCGCCTCACACAACCCTATTGACGAGCACTTGGTGCGGTCGACGACGATCTTCATCGGGCTGCGGCTTTCGACGTCTCGGGAGTGAACTCTGCGGTCATGGACATCACGGTATGGAAGAAGTTGCCGTTGCCCAACTCCGGCTCGCCGACGGTGCGGATGTCGGGCAGGCGGGTCAGCAGTTCGCGGAACGTCGCGGTGATCTGCCGCCGGGCCAGTTGCGCGCCGAGGCAGTGGTGGATGCCGCCGCCGCCGAACGCGACATGCTTGTTGGGCGAGCGGGACAGGTTCAGTTGCTCGGGGTGGTCGAACACCTCGGTGTCCATATTGGCCGACGAGTAGAACATGATCACCTTGTCGCCCTCGGTGATGTGCTGGCCGCCGAGTTCGGTGTCGTGGGCGGCGGTGCGCCGGAAGGTCATGATCGGGGTGGCCCAGCGGATGATCTCCTCGACGGCCAGTGGCAGGCGGCCGTCCAGATCCTCCAGCAGCCAGGCCCGCTGCTCGGGGAAGTCGGTGAGTGCTTTCAACCCGTGTGAGATTGACTGCCGGGTGGTGTCGTTGCCGGCGATGATCAGCAGCGCGAAGATCGACGCGATGTCGTCGTCAGTGAGTCGTTCGCCGTCGACCTCGGCCTGGACCATGGCGGTCATCAGGTCGTTCTCGGGCTTGCTGCGGCGGGCGGCGATGAGTTCGTGGGCGACGCCGTGCACGGTGGCGATCGTCTGGAACACCCGCATCATCGGGTCGGCGCCCTGCAGTAGCCGGGGGTCGCGCCAGCCGTCGGCGAACTGCGACTCGTAGGCGATGGTCCGGCGGTGCTCTTCCGGGATGCCGACCATGTCGCAGATGTTGTTCATCGGCACCAGCGCGGCGACCTCGGTGACGAAGTCGATCTCGCCCTTGTCGGCGACATCATCGACGATGGTCCGGGAGTTGGCGACGATGTGCTCGTCGATGCGGGCCAACTGCTTGGGGGTGAAGGCCGCGGCCATCAGACGGCGGATCTTGGTGTGCCTCGGCGGGTCCATCGCGATGAAACCCTGTGCGGCGTCGAGCACTTCAAGGGGCAGCGACTCGAAGGTGATGCCCCGGCCGGACAGGAAGTCACCCGGACGGCGGGTCACTTCGACGAGGTCGGCATGCCGGACGACGGCCCAGAAGCCCTGATCGTTGGGGTCTTCGAACATCCCGTTCTTCACCGGGCGGTGCCACGAGATGGGGCGGTTCGCCCGCAGTTCGGCGAACACCTTCTCGCGGTCGGCGGCGGTGCCCTCCCAGAATTCGTGCGAGGAGATGTCGGCCGAATCGTAGGGGCGCTCGGCGCGGGTCAGGGCTGTGGTCATGGTTTGTCTCCTGGGTACTCCGTCGTTACGACGAGCTTCTGACAAAAAATCAAAGATGTCAAGGATTGGCGACATAAGACCAAACAATGTCGCGTCGGGTTTAGACTCTCGGGCGTGACCGTCGTCGACCTGCGTGCCGAGACCCGAGCATTCGGGCGTGCGCGGTTGCGTGACGTAGCCCTCGATGCCGCCCGCGACGTCGTCATCGCCCGCGGCTGGGCAGCGGTCCGGATGGGCGCCATCGCCACCCAGGTCGGTATCAGCCGCCAGAGTCTGCACGCCGAGTTCGGCACCAAGGACGAACTCGGCAACGCCCTCGTCATGCGAGAGATGGCGGAGTTCTTCGGCGGGGTGGCGGCTCGGCTGGCCGAGCATCCCGGCGACCTGGCCGCAGCGGTGTCCGACGCGGTGCGGTACATGGTGGCCGTCGCCCGGGACAACCCCCTGCTGGAGACGATCATCACCCGGGCCGCCGCCGGCGGGGACGTGTCGCTGCTGTCGTTGCTGACCGTGCGCGGCGAGGCACTGCTCGGCACGGCCACCGCCCTCGTCGCCGACTGGGTGATCGGACAGTGGCCCTCAGCCGATCCGGCCGACGTCCGGATCATGGTGGAAAGCGTTGTGCGCCTGTGTCAAAGCCACATCCTCACCCCGACGAAGTCGCCCGCCGAGGTCGGCGCCGACCTGGCGCTGGTGGCCTGTCGCTGCCTGCCTTTGCCGGACTAGCCGATCAGAGCGGCGTGCAAGTTTCCGCGCTCAGGTTGATGTAGTGCACCGCCGGCATGCCGTCGACCGTGGTGAACAACGTGTCCGGCGTCCACTGCGTGCCCGGCTTGATCCACGGCGGCACGCCCTGCGGGTAGGCCACCGTCAGGTCGGCGTAGAACTGCAGGTTCGGCGGGCAGCCGGTGGCCGGCTTCGGATTCCAGGCATGAACCACGATCGGGTTGACCAACCGGGCTCCGGTGGCGCAGTCGGGCTTGCACTCGACAGAATCGTCGGTCCCGGTGCCGGTGGCACCGTCGGAACCCCAGGACGTCCACACCATGTCCCGCATCACCGAGGTGCCGTCGCAGTTGTACTTGACCGTCGTCGGCTCCTGCACGACCGGCTGGCTGGGATCCCAGCACGTGCCGATCAGGTAGGTGACGGCGTCGTAGCCGGGATCGGGGGTGGCCGGGTCGGCGAACGAGGCCGGGGCGGTGAGGCCCGCGAACGCGGCCGCCGCCACGATCGTCACAGATAGTGCCCGCATGCTGCGTTCCCTCCAGTCGACGGTCGCGCCAACGTATCGGACTCAGTCGATGAGACCCAATTCCGCCAGCAGTTGCCAGTTGGCCACCAGCGCGGCGTAGCGCGGCCATCGGTGCTCGAGGTTGGGGCTCATGGCCCGCATCGCCAGCGGGAACGGGGCATACGCGATGTCCCAGTGATGGGCATGCGCCATCGCGATGTGGGTGTTCATCCCGATCGGCAGGATGGCCTGCTTCTGGGTGAGCTGCATGTCGTTGTTGGCGTCGGAGGAACTCAGCCGGACGGCGTCCATGAACTGGATGTTGGGCACCTCCAACGGTGCGGTGGCACCGGTCAGCGCGAAGATCGGGATGCCCAGGTTGTCGAGGTACTCGGCGTGCTTGCGGTTGAACGCCTCGCGGACCTCGGTGCGCAGGTCGTTCATCGCGCCCTTGACGTCGTACTCGTCCAGGCGTCGGATGCCGACCTGGTTGAACATCACCGGGCTGATCACACTGAGCAGCTTGCTGACGTACTCGTAGGAGCCCTCGGTCGGCAGGTCCTTGATCTGGCCGTAGATGCCGTCGGCGGTGTAGGAGCCGCCGATCGCGCCGCCCCAGGTGAACACCCCCTTGATGCGGTCGTGGTACTCGGGGTGATTCACCAGGAACGACAAGATGTCCGGCGCGCCCTTGCTGTAGCCGAGCAGGAATACGTCCTTCGGGGGCTCGGGATGTTCGATCGGGCGCATCAGCACGTCCAGGCCTTCGCCGTGGAAGGCCGCCTCGATGTCGGCCTCATTGGCCTCGCAGGACCGCATCGGGTGCACGTCGGCGCGGATGGTGCGCCAGCCGCGCTCCTTGTAGAGCAGGTCCGCCTCCACCGGGAAGGCATGGGCGTCGGCATGCAGCAGGCCGGTCAGCAGTCCGCCGCACAGCATCAGGGTGGTGTTCTTGATCGGATCATGTTGTGCCGGAGGTAATTCCGCCTGCCACTCGCTGTTCGGGCAGTCCTTGAGGAAACGTTCCGCGATGGCCTGGCGCGGATTTCCCTTCTTCAGGAACCCCGGCAGCGGCACCGGGGCCAGCAGTCCGGGCTTGGATGCGTACTCGACCGCGTTCTTGTCCTTCACCGCCTCCTGCAGGAACAGGTCACGCCAGCGCCGGCCGATCCAGCCCTTGATCCACGGATCCTTGATGCTGGCGGCGTTGAGCGTGACGATCTCGCGGACGCCCTCGATGACGCTGAGGTAGTCCCCGGCGTCCTCGTGCTTGGCCAGGTCGCGGGTGAGTTCGGTGATCTGCAGCATGTTCGGGAATCATGGAGCAAGAGACCTTCCGGCGCGGGCCTTTTCGCCGATCCTGAGGCCTGCCGATCGGCAGACGCCTAGATGCCCAGCCCATCGCGGATTTCAGCCAGCGTCTTGGCCGAACTCTGAAGTCCCAGCAACTCGTTGACCGACAGCGGCACTTCCAGCACCTGGCCGGCGCCGGATCGCGACACCAGCGTGGGCAGTGCGAGCGCGA
>CAIRCP010000050.1 GCA_903877095.1 uncultured Actinomycetes bacterium
AGTCATCTGCGGACGGATCCTTCTCCATCGCCGCGACCCCAACGGTCACGGATGAAAGCGATCCTCCGGGCCGCTACCAGATCCCCGCACCCCTGCTACCAGATCGATACACAGGCGCTACCAGAAGCGCCGACTAAACAGATGCACCCCGGGCAGGCCCGGCATCACGTCGGCCTCGATCTCCACGATGGTGCCGTCAAGCCCACGGACGGCGACGGAGAACGCGCGACCGAGCGCCATCAGCCGACCCCACGCAGATGCATGACCTCGGGGGTCCGGCTCCGGCCGATTCGCACCCCGATGACGTCAATCCGGAGGTTGGCCCAGCCGGCGTCCTGCGAAGCCAGCCACAGCGCGGCGAGCCGTCGAAGCCGGCGTACCTTCTGCGGCGTCACGGCATGCTCCAGGCCGCCGAAGCCGTCCCCGGTGCGGGTCTTGACCTCGACGAAGACCACCGTGTGCGACTCGTCGGCCGCGATCACGTCCAATTCTCCGTAGCGGCAGCGCCAGTTGCGCTGCACAATCCGCAATCCCAGGCTCTGCAGATGCCCGACCGCGATCTGCTCCCCGAGTGCGCCCAATTCCTGGCGGGTCAACGTCGTCACAGGGCGAGCCTGAGGCCGGCCGCCGACACGATCTGCCGGGCACCCACCGACTCGCCGAAGCTATCCCCAGCGCGTCATTTGCGCACAGCCTCTACTCGGGCAGGCGCAGTTCGGGCTTCTCCACCTCTTCGATGTTGACGTCCTTGAAGGTGATCACCCGGACCTGCTTGACGAACCGGGCCGGCCGGTACATGTCCCACACCCAGGCATCCGCCAGCCGCAGTTCGAAGTACACCTCGCCGTCGGTGTTGCGCGGCACCAGCTCGACGCTGTTGGCCAGGTAGAACCGGCGCTCGGTCTCCACGACGTAGCTGAACTGGCCGACGATGTCCTTGTACTCGCGGTAGAGCGAGAGTTCCATCTCGGTTTCGTACTTCTCGAGATCCTCAGCACTCATGAGCTCTGCGGCCCCTCGTCGTCGTCATGTTGGGTTCCATCTTGTCTCACCGCTGCCGGCCGTGCGCCATCGGCGCGAATTTGCCGACCGCGCCGTCGTGGGTGCGAATTCCGCGTCCAGTTCGCTGCCGCCCGACCGCGACAGCCGGCGAACGTTGATGAAGGACTGCCGGTGCTCGCCGCACGGCCCTCGTTCAGCCAGGGCGGCGCTGTGCGCCGGGGTGCTGTACCCCTTGTGCTCGGCGAACCCGTAGCCAGGATGCTCGGCATCCATCGCCACCATCAGCCGGTCGCGGCTCACCTTGGCCAGCACGCTCGCCGCCGCGATGCACGCCGCTGCTGCGTCGCCACCGATCACCGGCAACGACGGAACCGGAAGGCCGGGAACTCGGAAGCCGTCGGACAGCACGTACCCCGGACGCACTGACAACCCCGCGACCGCACGGCGCATGCCCTCGATGTTGGCCTGGTGCACACCGCGACGGTCGACCTCGGCCGCCGGGATGAACACCACGTGGTAGGCCACCGCGTACCGGCGGATGACGGGGAAGAGCTCCTCACGGATCTTCTCCGTCAGCTTCTTGGAGTCGTCCAGAGCGGCAAGGCTGTCGAATCGATTCGGCCCCAGTACGCAGGCCGCCACCACCAGTGGTCCCGCGCAGGCTCCCCGGCCCACCTCGTCGACACCTGCGACCGGCCCCAGCCCGGTGCGGTACAGCGCCGATTCGAGGGTGCGCAAACCCGACGCATGCCGGATGACGGTGCGCGGCGGCCAGGTCCCGAGGCTGGTCTTTTTGGCAGACATGTCAGCCCTGCTGCGGGTCGACCGAGGACACACCACCCCAGCGCGAGGGCGGCCAGGCGATGAACCGGGCCTTGCCGATGACGTTGTCCACCGGAACGGTGCCGGTCACCGGGTCGCCGGTGCACAGAATGCCCTTCTGCGCCTCGGCCGGCGCGCTGGTGCAGTGCGCCCGGGAGTCCGCCGAATGCGTTCGGTTGTCGCCCATCACCCAGAGCCGGCCGTCGGGCACCTTCACCGGGCCGAACTCATTGCCAAGGCAGGGGTAGACGACCGGGTCGGCCATCATCGTGGCCGGATTCAGGTACGGCTCCTTCAGCGACTTTCCGTCCACGGTGAGACCGGTGTCAGCGCGGCATTGGACGGTCTGGCCACCGGTCGCGACGACCCGCTTGACCAGGTCGTTCTCGTCCGGGGGCACGAATCCGATGAACGACAGCGCGTTCTGGACCCAGCGAACGGGGGTGTTGCTCGACCGGATCGACTTGTATCCGACGTTCCAGTTCGGCGGCCCCTTGAACACGATCACGTCGCCGGCTTCGGGATGACCGAACCGGTAGGTGACCTTGTCGACCATGATCCGGTCGCCGACGCAGCCCTTGCAGCCGTGCAAGGTCGGCTCCATGGATTCCGACGGAATGAGGTACGGACGTGCCACGAACGTCAGCATCACGTAGTAGAGCAGGACTGCCGTTCCGACCAGGATGGCGCCCTCGCGCAAGGCGCCGCGCTTCTTGGGGACCTGCTTGTTGCCGTCCACCGCCGCGATTTCGGCTGGGCCCGGCCTCGCCGGCAATTCGGCCTGAGCCGGCCTCGCCGGCAATTCGGCCTGAGCCGGCCGGTCCCGCGCCAAATCAGCCGGGTCTGGGGTCTCGGTCACCGGATCAGCGTAGCCATGCGAAGGCCCGAATCCCGGCACCCATGTCGAAGCTCAGCGCTTCTCTTTGATTTTGGCCTTCTTGCCGCGGAGCTCGCGCAGGTAGTACAGCTTGGCCCGGCGCACATCGCCGCGGGTCACAACCTCGATGTGGTCGATGTTCGGCGAGTGCACCGGGAAGGTGCGCTCCACGCCGACGCCGTAGCTTTCCTTGCGCACGGTGAACGTCTCGCGAATGCCACCGCCGGAACGGCGCAGAACCACGCCCTTGAAGACCTGGATGCGCGACTTGTTGCCTTCGATGACCTTCACGTGGACGTTCACGGTGTCGCCGGGGCCGAAGACGGGGATGTCGTCGCGAAGCGACGCCTGGTCGACGAAATCGAGAGTGTTCATCGTGTGAACGTTCCTTGCGTTCGGGCTCCGGGCGGTCAGTCTGGACACATGCGCCTGACATCGCCGAGCAGTGGTCGGATGGGTGTCGCAGCAGGCGGATGTACCGGCCCGCGCGGGCAACTGCTCAATTGTGCCAGATGAGCCACGAGGGACGAAATCGCACGACCCGCCGGGCTATCCGGCATGGCGTCGGCGCGGAATTGCGCGGTGCGCAAACAGGACGGCTACTCTGGAACGACTGGTCAGTGACCGGAGCAAGTCCCGCACCAGAGGTGTTGAAACAAGCGTCCGCCGAGGAGAACGACAATGCGACGTCAGACGTCGGTGCTGCTGGCCAGCACTGTCGCAGTCGCGGCGATCGTGGTCGTCGGTGCCGCGTCGACTGCCGGATCGGGTGCCCATCCACCGGAGCGAGTCACCGCAGCGTCGGCCGGCCCGCAGGCACTGCCCGTTGCGAGTGGCGCCCCCGATCAATTCGCAGAGTTCGAGAAGCGCGCCAAGCGGGCGACCGCCGATGCCAGGAAGCGCGGTGCGGACATCAGCTTCACGCTCCTGGACCGCAAGACCGGCCGGATCGTGTCCACCGGCAACCCCAATCCCTTCCCGGTCGCCTCGGTGGCCAAGTTGTTCATCGCTGACGACCTGCTGATGCGGGCGTCGCGGAAGAAAGCCGCGCTGCGGCCGCAGGACCGTAAAGCGTTCGATGCCATGCTCCGGTCTTCCGATGATCTGCCGGCCGACGACTTCTGGACGAGCGGCGGCGGCAACGCGATCATCAAGCGGGTGGCAGACCGCTACAAACTCAGCAAGACCACCCCGCCGTACAACGGCGACTGGTGGAACACCACGAGCACCACCGCGGACGTGGTCCGGTATTACGACATGCTGCTCGACGGAACTGGCGGGCTGCCGCGGGAGCAGGCCGACATCATCATGTCCGACCTTGCCGCGTCCACACCGCTGGGAGTCGACGGGTATCCGCAGCGATTCGGCATCCCCGACGGCCTGTCCAGAGAAACCGTCGCCGTGAAACAGGGGTGGATGTGTTGCTGGGGTGTCGGCGACCAGGTGCATCTGTCCACCGGTGTGGTGGGTGCGGACCGCCGGTACGTGATCGCGGTGGCCTCGATGCAACCGGTCGACGAAGCCGCTGCGCGCAACACCGTCACCCAGGCCCTCAAGACGGTGTTTCCCGGCGGCCGGATCTGATCCAGCCACGGCGGCTGGTGCCGCGGCGGCTGATCATCGACATCACCGGCCGGGTCATGGGCAAGGGTCGTTGACACCGGTCCCGCTGAGCAGGTCCGGCCGGCGTTCCCGGGTCCGGCGGATCGCCTGTTCACGGCGCCAGGCAGCGATCTTCGCGTGATCACCGGACAGTAGAACTTCCGGAACGGACAGCCCCCGCCACTGCGGCGGGCGGGTGTAGCTCGGACCCTCCAGCAGCAGGTCGGTGTGCGAATCGTCCTGGTGAGAAAGCGGATTGCCGATCACGTTCGGGAGCAACCGCAGCACCGCCTCGGCCATCACCAGCACGGCGGCCTCCCCCCCGGCCAGCACGTAGTCGCCGATCGAAACCTCCTCGACCCGCATCCGGGTGGCGGCGTCGTCGACGACACGGTGATCGATCCCCTCATATCGGCCGCAGGCGAACACCAGGTGCGTTTCGGCGGTCCAGCGCTGCGCATCGGCCTGGCCGAACAGCCGGCCCGCCGGGGTGGGAACGACCAGGAGCGTTTCGCTGGTGCAGATCTCATCGAGCGCTTCGCCCCAGACGGGAGCCTTCATCACCATTCCGGGACCTCCGCCGTAGGGCGGGTCGTCGACCGAGCGGTGCACGTCATGGGTCCACCGGCGCAGGTCGTGGACCGCGAAGTCGACAATGCCCGCCTCAATCGCCCTGCCGGGCAGGGACTGCCGGATGGGTTGGAGGTAGTCGGGAAAAATCGTGATGACGTCCATACGCATCACAACGACTCCAGGTCCAGCAGTCCCTCCGGCGGGTCGATCACGATGACACCGTCGTTGACGGATACCGATGTGACGATCTCGCTGACGAACGGCACCAGCACCTCGGCACCGGATTGCGCTCGCACGGAGAGCAATTCGCCGCCCGGGGTGTGCAACACCTCGCTGACCGTGCCGACCGGGGCGCCGCCGACGGTGCGTACCGCGAGGCCCTCGAGTTGGTGATCGTAAAACTCGTCGGGATCGTCGATGGGCGGCAGTTCCGCCGAGTCGACCAGGAACAGTCCGCCGCGCTGTGCGTCGGCGCCGTCCCGGTCTGCCACGCCGTCCAACCGGATCAGCAGCCGGCCGCCGTGCGGCCGGATCGACACGACGACGACCTCGCGATCAGTACCGGTCCGGAAATTCTTCAGCCGCATGCGATGACCGACAGCGAAGCGCTCTTCCGGGTCATCGGTGCGGATATCGACGACCAATTCGCCGGTGATTCCGTGCGCCTTGGCGATCCGGCCTACCACCAGTTCCATCGCGAACTCCAATCCCGAGTCGCTGGCCCCCGGAGGCTACTGGTCGGTGTCCACCACATCGACGCGGATTCCCCGGCCGCCGATTCCGGCGACCAGAGTGCGCAACGCGGTGGCCGTCCGGCCACCGCGGCCGATCACCTTGCCGAGATCGTCGGGATGCACGTGCACCTCGACGGTACGGCCGCGACGGTTGGTCACCAAGTCGACACGGACGTCATCGGGGTTATCGACGATCCCGCGGACCAGGTGCTCGACGGCGTCGACGACGACGGTGCTCATTCTGCGGCCGGCTCGGCAGCCTCTGCCACTGCCTCGACGGTCTCCACCACCGCGTCAGCGGGAGGCTCGACCTCGACCACCACCGCATCAGCGGCAGCCTCGGCCTCAGCCTCAACCACGACCGCAGCAGCAGGCTCGGCGTCGACCACCACCGCATCAGCGGCCGGCTCGGCCTCGAGTACGACCGCATCAACGGCAGGCTCAGCCTCAGCCACGACAGCAGCCGCGCTGACGCCTGCGACATCAGCGGTCTGCTCGGCCTTCTTGGCGGGCGCCTTCTTCTTCTTCAGCTGAGTCGCCTCACCGCTCGAACCACCGTCGGCAGCAGCGAGCGCGGCGTTGAACAGCTCAAGCTTGCTCGGCTTGGGCGCCTTGACCTTCAGCGTGCCCTCCGCCCCCGGCAGGCCCTTGAACTTCTGCCAGTCACCGGTGATCTTCAGCAGCTTGAGCACCGGCTCGGTGGGCTGGGCGCCGACGGACAGCCAATACTGCGCCCGCTCGGAGTCGACCTCGATCAGGCTCGGCTCCTCCTTGGGGTGGTAGCGGCCGATGACCTCGATCGACCGGCCGTCGCGGCGATTGCGCGCGTCGGCGATGGCGATGCGGTACTGGGGATTGCGGATCTTGCCAAGCCGGGTGAGCTTGATCTTGACAGCCATGAACTACTCCTCGATCTCACGCTGCAATTCAGCGATCACCGGCGGGATGCCGGAACCCGGTTTTGCCTCGCGTGGCCAGCGCCCGATTGTGCCAGATCGGCAGCTGTCGGCGTTAATCGCCCAGCGGGCAGGAGCGCAGCGATTCGGGGATTGACCCCAGCGGGCAGGAGCGCAGCGACTCGGGGATTGACCCCAGCGGGCAGGAGCGCAGCGACTCGGGGATTGACCCCAGCGGGCAGGAGCGCAGCGACTCGGGGATTGA